>NZ_JBSFXG010000011.1:0-3492 GCF_053595235.1 Streptomyces sp. NPDC002520
ACGGTCACGGAGCGTAGGAACTCACATGATCGCGCAGGCCCGTGCCTGCACCTGCATCCAGCCCCTCACACCCGCCTATCCGCGCACGCTCTTAGCGTGCCCGACGGGTCGGCGCAGTCCCTGTGACTCTCCCGGCTACGTTCGCGCGGGAGCGCCCCGCGGCGCGTGGCTGCGGGGCGCCTTGTGGGGTCTAGTCGATGAGATTCCGCCCGTTGTACGTACCGCCCTTGCAGGTGAAGTCCGTAAAATTGGGCGTTCCGCCGCCCTGCCTGCACTGAGCAGGGCTGATTGCGCCACTCTGTGCGGTGGCGGCGGTGGCGCCTGTGAGGCCGAGTCCGGCGAGGGCTGCCGTGGCGAGGACGGCGGCGAGGATTCGTCGAATGCGCATTTGGTTCCCCTTTCGCGGATTGCCTCGGTTGGGGTACTAGTCAGCTTGATCTTCACCCATGTGGGTGGCACGTCATGTTGCTCCATTCGGGTGACAGTGGTGTCGGGTGCGGGGTCGGTGACGCGACCCGTCGGACAGGCCCTAGAGCCTGTGCGTGGGCGCGCGGTCGGCGTAGCGGCTTTGGGGTGGCGCTGCTGTGGCGCGAGTGATCATGGCCCCGTAAAGCCGTGGAACCGACCGCCCCAGCCACGACGTGTCTGACCTCATGCTCCGTGTGCTTGATCTCGACAACCGCGTGCTCTACGTCCGCCATCAGGTGCAGCGGCGCCGTGGCGTCCTGTACGACGACGACCCCAAGAGCCGTCGTCGCCGTGCCGTCCCGCTGCCCGCTTTCTGCATCGCGCCGCTGCGCTGGCACCGCCTGAGGCAGGCTGCGGCTCGCGGCAAGGCGGGGGAGAAGCGGCAGGATTCCGACTACGTCTTCGCCACCCGGACCGGGCGCCCATCGAGCCGCGCAACCTCTATCGCTCCTTCACCCGCGTCGCCGAGTCGGCCGGCCTCCGCGTGATCCGGTTGCACGACGCTCGCCACGGCACGGCCACCCGCCTCACGGCGGCCGGAGTCGCGCCCCGCGTCGTGATGGAGATCCTTGGCCACTCGCAGATCAGCATCACCATGGATGTCTACACGCACGTCGTCCAGGACACCCAGCGCGAGGCCATGAGCCACATGGACCGGCTGCTCAGGAAGAGGCGCACCGGTCGTGGGTGACCGAGCGCGTTGATGTCAGAAGTGGATGTCAAAGGCCACCTAGGAACGTTCCTAGGTGGCCTTTGCTTTGTGCCCCCGGCAGGATTCGAACCTGCGACACCCGCTTTAGGAGAGCGGTGCTCTATCCCCTGAGCTACGAAGGCGGGGCTTGTAGAAAACCTTGCCGAAAAGTCCTGGAGACAGATCCTCGGCAAGGACGTAAACCCACTGGTCAGCGGTGGTGCCACGTCCTCTGCGCTGCTGCTGGGGCGGACAACATGGTGTACCAACTACTGACCAAGGACAGGGTAGCGGATGCGGGCGCGCAAGGGTTGCAGGCATCGAGACCGAAGGGGGTGGTGACGGCGGCAGATGCTCCTGACCTGCTATTTCTATCGCTGATGTGGAACGGTCAGCCGATACTGAAAGGGCCGGAGGGGAGAGTGGTTAGTCCGTTCTGTTCCCTGTGTCGGCTTGTGGGTGCGCTCGGCACCGCCTCGGGGCGACCCGGGCCTGGCGCTGTCCCTGCAGCAGAGGAGGTGATGTGTCCATGCCGGTGCGCGTGGCCGCTGTGATGGCCCTGATGTGCAGTGCCGCTGGTTTCCCAAGCCCGTAGTTCGGGTTCCGGAGTTCGTTGTTTTTCTTCGTTCGAATTGCTCACGGATTTACTACAGGGCGCTGGGCTTCGTGGTGCAGGCTGAGCAGCGCTTCTTATTCAATTTCGGCGGCGACGCGCTGCGGTGCCTATGGGGCAAGTGCGAGACGGACTCCACCATGTTCGCCGAGGCGATGTGGCTGCTGCATGGTGAGTGCAGTGGGGGCGCCGAGGCGGAGCAAGGGTGCTGTCTTCGGTGGTCTGCCGCGGGTCCCGGCCGATGTGCTGCTCCGGAAGATCGCTAGTGTGTTCGGGGTGGTTTCCCAGAAGCTCGCAGAGGGCGAATGGTCAGGATTCCGCGTAAGACGCCACAGGACTATGCGGCGATGCGGAAGCACGCTTCACAACGTCGAAGACCCCCGTCCAGAGGGTGGCGGGGGTCTTCGTACCGGGAGCAGGAGCACGGGCCACGATATGAGCGTGGTCCTGTCTCTGGAACGGGGGCGGCGCGGTATGGCCTCTGGCCGTGGGCTACGCCGCTGTCCGCTGTGCGGCTGCTGCCTGCATGGTGGGCGGTTTTGCGCAGCGCACTGCTGATGGGACGAGTCTCGTCCAGGGCCTCCTGCTCGATCCGGCGGAGCAGGTCAGTGGAAGTGGATTCCACGATGGCTGATCGTAACGACGGCCACCGACAGTGGGAGCGACTGCGAGCAACCCCGAACAACCGGGACGGACTGTTCTGAACTGCCCCTCACGTGGGGGCATCGAGATTACGATCGCACGGAGACACCAAGGCCAGGGGGATGGGGGCAAGGTGAAACGCGAGCGGGCCACCGCGCTGGTGACGGAGTTGCTGCAGCGTCTGGACGGGGGTGTCGAGTGGCCGATGGAGTTGGTCGATGCCCAGGGCGCGAGACGGCAATGGCCATCGACAAGCGCTGGAACCTCGACAGCCCCCTGCGCCGAACTGCGCTTTCCGCACTGGAGCACGTGTGGAGTCTGGGGGCGCCGCTTGAGGACATCGAACTCGCCGGCGAACTGCTGCCGACCTCCACACGGCGTGCAGGCCAGTCCAACGAGCCACGACGGTGGATCAACTGGCAGTGGCGTCGCTACCGGGCCATCCCACGCTGCCTTGCCGAGGGCGACGGCTGGCTCGAGATCCCTCATCCCACGCGAGCCCGCCCGCTGGATGCGCTTCTCATCGTTCCGGGCCCGCAGTGAACCCCGTGCAGGCCGTTTCAGCAGGCTGAGCAAGCCCACCAGCAATTCTTGATGGAGAACCCCTCGTGACCGGCCAGGATCTCGACGCTGTGCTGCCCTCCGAATTCCTTCTCACGGCGATGGCCGACTGCGGCCCGGACGACCCCGTGGTACGGCTGGCGGCGCAGCAGGTCCGGTCGGACCAGCCTCGATACGACCGCTCCTCCCTCGCCGAGGCTGTGCTGTCGGGCCCCTATGCCGAGGAGGCGCCCTTATGGCTTCTGGAGGCAGCCGTAACGGCGGATCTGGAGGTCGGGAAGGAACCGTCCCACGTCGATCGTCGACCGACCCTGGTCGCGCTCGCCCTTGGGCACCCGTCGTGTCCGGCATCCCTGCGGGACCAGACACTGAAGCAGTGCACTGCTGAGCAGTTGGCTCAGCTCGGGAGCCCACGCGCCGCTGAGCGGCTGGTCAGTGCGGTTGCCGAGGAAGTGCGTGCCCGGGGCGGTACGCCGCCGCCCATGACTCCCCGGCTGCTGGAGGACCCAACCCAAGC
>NZ_JBSFXG010000011.1:3588-240999 GCF_053595235.1 Streptomyces sp. NPDC002520
ACGCTGGCTGGAGCGTCACACACGGGCGTACGAGGCATGGGCGAGCATGTGGCGCCGGATACTCGAACGAAACCCGGACCGTCACCGGGAGTTCGTGGCAGCTTGCGACACGCTTCCCACGGCACCCGACCTCGGCAAGCCGGGCGAGGGAGAGGACGTCGACGGCTGGCTGGAGCGTCACACACGGGCGTACGAGGCATGGGCGAGCATGTGGCGCCGGATACTCGAACGAAACCCGGACCGTCACCGGGAGTTCGTGGAGTGGGCCGAGCACACTGACGCCGAGCGGACGGTCCGCGACGAGTTGCTGGGCAATCTTCCCTGGTCGGTCGAGCCGGAGCTACTGACCGAGCTCGCCGCGGCCGACCTGGGGCGTTTCCCTTACGAGCTCCTGCTGGCCCAGGCCGCCCGTATGCGCCGCGACGGGTCGGGTAAAGAGCAGGTACTGGATCGCTTCGCCGCGGAACTGTCCGCCCTGACGGACGAGGAGCAGGTCCGCTTCCGTCGCTCCCTGAGCCGCGAGAGCACCACGCTGCTCGACATGGAGTGCGAGGCCCCCGTCACCTGGGTGCGGCACACCGCGTCCGGAACCTGGCGTCACCTGCTCAACCCGGCGCAGGCCAAGGACGGATACCGGCCGGTCCACTGGCGGACCCCCGCCACCACGCTCGCCGACCTCGCGGCAAGGTTCGCCGAGACGGCAGCCCGTGCCCTCCCCTTCTGGGAGTCGAAGGACCGATACTCGGCCATCGACCCGGACGAGGTGGCCTGGGTACGCGACATGATGCTGCACCTTCCGACGGTCACCGAGGAGGTCAAGGCCGGGGTCCGCCTGATCGTCCGGCATGCGCGCAAACGGTTGGGCCCCCACCAGCTCGGCCTGCAGCCGCGTTACGGCCAGCGCCGCGAGCTCGAGGAGATCCTCGACACGATCGAGCGTGTCCTTGCCGACCCGCCGCCTGCCGTCGGCGCGGATCGCCGCCGGACCGCACTCGGCGCCCCAGGCGAGGTGACCGTGCGCGAACTGGCCGGCGTCCTGGCACAGGTATTGAGCGAGTACCTGGACCGGCACCCTGGCGACGACTCCCTCGTGGAGAAGGCGCTCCTCGCGTGTGCCGCGGGTGGGCTCCGGTCCGACGACGATTTCGAGGACGTACTGCGCCGGCACGGTTCCCCGGACGCGGTGCTGCTCCGTCTCACCGAAGGCCTGCGTGAGAACCTCGGTGGCGGGCCATCGTGGCGCGAGGCCTGGACCCGTCTGGTCCTGGCCAGGCGGGACATCACGTCGGAACTGGTACGTGCCCTGCCGGCCTGGTCGGTGCTGCGTGCCCGGGGTGACCGTTACGGAAGCGCACATCCGGCGGTGGTTTCCGTGGTACGTGAGGCCCTGAGCGGCGATCAGGGTGCGTGGGACCGGTTCGCGACCTGCCCGGCCACCTACTCCGGGCCGACCGCCTGGCTGCGCCTCGGCGATCTGCTGGACGCGGCCGCCGCGGGAGCACCTTGGCCGAAGCCACCGGGGAGCCGATGAGTGGCGAGGCACCGAGGAACTGTGCTTTCCCCGCGGCGCGTGGCTGTGCCGCCCCGCGGCCTTGTCTGCGGAGCGGCACAGAAGTCTGCGCTGCCATGTGTGTCCAACTGCAGTGAGTCAGCCGCCGTCGACGTAAGCACGTGCGGCGACCATGACGTCCCTGAATCTCCCGTCAGCGATCACCGTAAGAGGGGCTTCGTCCTCGAGTTGGGGGTTCATCCCGATCATCCAGGCACGTGCTGTGTAGAGGCTCTCAGCGTCCTGGATGAGTTGGAACACCTGCAGGGCCGCGCGGAGACGGTCTTCGGCGTCCTGGCGCGGCGCTGAATCGCCCGAAGCCCACTTACCGACCTGTCGGGGATCGTTGATGTTGGTGATGCGAGCGGTCAGGCGCTGGCCGAGGTTGTCCTGCAGGAAACGGGCGATGTCCGCGATGGACATGCGTACAGTGGTGGCGTGGGCCCGCTCGGCGCTTGCTGCACTTTTGGCGGCTGCAGGATTGTTGGCTGTGGTGGCCATGGCACTTCCTCCCTCGTGTTCTGACTGCACGCCTGGCCGGTGGCCGACTGGTCGCGTGTCAGGCAACGGGTGCAGGACTTGATTGCGGACATCTCGGCCTGCCGCACGTCCAATGGAGTGCAGATGCGGGCTCGGCGCCGCTGACTCATGTGACGCTTCTGATAGGTGGATCCGCGGGGAAGCGTGACCTCTGCGGACTATGACGGCGCTAGACGCCTGTGGTCAGCACCACTGCATGCCGGTCTCGGAGACAGATCCGGTGCAGGGCTGACTGAGGGGGTGCAGGCTGTGCAGGAGCTTGTCGCGACGCCAGTTGCTCGGCTGGCTGGCCTGCGAAGCGCCGTCAGGAGGTATCAGCGCGATCGCAGGTGTGGCGATGGCCGCTGCTTGTAACTGGTGGCTGACTGTGCTCATGGTCCCTCCCCAATAGTTCATGAGTTAAGGCTACCCAGAATCCACTGCTAACTCCACCGTTTTTGCGCTAACTTCTGCTGCCTGACGACCCGTCAAGATCGAGTCCATGCAGCGAGATTGGGGTGCTGACGTGCGGCTTCGCTTCATCCTGTTGTCTGATGGCGTCAAGTGGTGACTGACGTTTTCCTTCGTTCGGGCTACAAGATTGGTGGAGGTTTCAAGGCGGGTGCGAGCGGGGATCACGAGTGTGGCGTCGCGGCGTCAGCGGATGGTGAGTCCGTACTCGTCGGCGACTCTCCGCAGCCCCTCGGTCTCTGGCCAGATCGGCTGCCTCTCCACCTCTTCCAGATCGACATCGCTGAAGATGGCCCAGCACTGTCGCATCCCGAAGCGGGAGCGGTAGGCGATCCCGTGGATCAGCCGACCCTGTTGCGGGTCGCGCTGTGCGATCGCCCAGGCGGCGATCTGGCGCGTCACTCTCCGGTTGGTGCCTTGGATGTGTTCGGCGGTCAGGTCGGTGATGCCGAACTGCGCCAACTCTTCCTTGAGCTCTCTCGACAACGTGCGCAGCGTCTGCTCGTGGTCGACGTCTAAGAATCGCGCCTCCTTGGCCGGCTGTAACCGCACCAGCGTGTGCCGGGTGCGCCAGTCCTGGGGAAGGTAGCCGGGCCTCATGAAATAGGGCTCGTCCCAGTCGTCGCCGATGAATTCACGCAGTTCGGGATCCACGCGGAAAGGAGCCAGCGCCTCGGCGAAGCACCCGTCGAGATCGGAGGCGCAGTACAAGGTGCCGTAGCTCACCAGGCTCCACCGGTTGCCCCCCGAGCGGCTGTCGTCTTCCCGGCTGATCTTGTTGTACTTGCGTGGGTTCTCCGCCTTCCCCAGGCGCCACACCCCGCGTTCCGGTGCCGGTATGAGACTTGCCTCTAACGGTGTGCCCTCGCTCATGGGCCGCTCCTCGCTCAGGTACTAACTTGATCGTGTGGGTTCTTGGATCTGGCTCGTTGCTTGCCGTGTGCGCGGCAGGGACGGGTGTCGGCACGCACTGCCGGACGTCCGGGTGTCTGAACGCAGCCGAACGATCATTTTCTGCTGCTGGGCAGATAAGAGTGACTGGTCCCGCCGATCCCATGAGGGGCGCACGAAGGATTTGAGGGGGCGCACGGCCCTATTTCGTAGGCGACGGGTCCTCCAGGTCCAGCTCGAGAACGGCGACCCCCGCCGCTCCCGCCATGGCGAGAACGACCTTGTCGACGGATTCACCGGAGGGGCGCACGGACAGCGTGTGCACAGGAGTTCCCGTGGCCAGCTGCAGGACACACCGAGACGTCGTCGCATCCCAGACCCGGATCGTGCCGTCCCGAGAGGAACTGGCGACGTAGGAGCGAGGGACATCAGCAGATGTCGTCCAGGCAGCGATGGCCTCGACGGCATCTGTGTGCCCTCGAAGCTCGCCGATGGGTGCGAGGGCACGCAAGTCCCATAGGCGCACGGTGCCGTCATCTCCACCGCTGGCGAGGAAAGGCGGCAACGGGGAGGTGCCTGCGTTGATGGCCACGGCATTGATGATTCCCTGCCGACAGTAGAAAACGTGCTTGGGCGCATGGTCTGTGGCGTCCCACAGGCGCACCGTCCCGTCAGCACTGCCAGAAGCGAACCAGTCCGCGCTGACTCCGTCGGACGCCGCCGCTACGGTTCGGACCGTGTAGGGATGCCGCCACAGCTGTAGCGGTCGTTCTCTGTCCAGGTCCCAGAGCCGGACTGTGAAATCGTCGCCGCTGATGGCCAACCGCCGTCCATCGCAGGCCGCGGTCGAGGCGAGGGCGCGAATGGGCTGGGAGTGCCCCTTGAGGAGGATGCCGGCAGCAGCACCGCGTAAGGGATCCCAGGACCGGATGCTGTGGTCGGATGCCGCCCAGAGGAGTAAGCGTCGGCCCTCGTTCTCCGGTGCCCAGGTGAGGGCAGACGAGGCATGCTTCGAGTCCCTGTCGAACGAGCCGGTGACCATCCCACTGAGAGTGTCCCAGACCTGGGTCTGCGCGGTGCTGTAATTGACGGCCAGGTGCGGTGTGGCAACGGAGTCCGGAGTGATTGCCGCAGCTACAGCGGCAGGCGCTGTGGCAGTGCCCCGGATCGCGTGGAGGATGGCATGCGTGTCCCAGAGCCGGACGGTGTTGTCCCGAGCGGTGGAGGCGAGTCGGTCACAGTCGTCGACCGAGATCGTGCGCAGGGCGGTCACGGCGTCCGTGTGTCCGGTGAGCTGACCGGTCCTGTGCCTGGTGTCCATGTCCCACAGGGCGATCGTTGACCCTGAGCCGGCTGCGGCGAGTAGGTTCGAGCCGTCGATGTGCAGTGCCGCCAGGGTGGTGACGGGCTCTCCCTTCCCTCGGAAGGTGGCTTGGGGGCCTGAGGCCGTATCCCACAGGGTGATGGAGCCGTCGCTGTGGCCCGTCGCGACCCAGCCCGGCGAGGTCGTGTCGGTCAGGCACCTGACCGGAGCGCCGACAGGGTATTCGTGCAGTAGTCGGTGATCTGCGGTGTCCCAGACTTTCAGCGTGTGGCCGACACCGATCAGCAGCTGCCGACCGCCGGGATCGACGGCGAGGGCCAGTGCGAATGCGGCCCGATCCAACGGGTGAGCGCTCATGTCGGCCAGGTGGAGTTCCTCTGATTGCTCGCGCCAGAGTTTCACCGTGCCGTCACCGTTGACCGCTGCCACAGTCAACGTCCCCGCGTCGTTGCGGTATCCGGTGACAGCGGAGGTCCACGTATGTCTTCCGAAGGTCATGTGGTCGAGCAGCGTCCCTTGGACCGTGTCCCAGACGCGTACCGTGCCGTCGGTGCTGCCCGAGACAAGGGCTCCACCGCCGGTGGAGCGCGCCACGAAGAACAGGCACCGTACGTCGCCGTCGTGCGCGGGAATCCGGTCCCCGACAGGTGTACCGGTAGCCGTGTCGATGAGCTCGATGCCGCCCGACACATCGCCTACAGCCAGCAGTTCAGCGCCACCGGGACCGTCGGCCGCGGCCAGCGACAGACTGCGACGGCTGAGTGTCGCGAGCACGTTGGAGGGCGGTGCCCATTGTGACCAGAGGACACACAGACGGGAGCCCGCGAATTCCGCGGCCTCCTGAGGCAGGTCCTGACGAGGAACACCGGGAAACCGCAAGGCGGTGTATGCCAGATGCAGACTCGAGCAGCGAGAGGGGAGATCCGCGTCCTGGACGTAGGGCTCGATGGCAGCCCATGCGGTGAGCCATACCCGGTCCGTTCGGCGGGCGTGCGAGAGACCGAGAAGTCCCCGGATCCCGTCGCCGGAGACCCACGGCAGCAGGCCAGGCGGAACGTGGCTGTCATCCAGTGCCTCGCCGAGCGCGGCATGGTGAGCCAGATGCCGGGTCAGATAGGGGTGCGGCACGGTCACTGCGTCAGGCTTGACCAAACGCGCCAGTGCCGCCGCGATGCGCGCATGGGCCTGCTGCTCGCCGGTGTGGGCATTACTCTGCTGCTCATCCGGATTCATCCAAGGCCCTCCTCATCTCGTACGACGGCTGAGGCCACTGGCGCAGCATCACCCCGAGTTGCTCATGGGCAGGTCGGTACACAACGTGGTCATCCTCGGTGTCATGCGTGAGGTATCCGGCAAGTCGGCCTTCGAGGAGCCGTCGGATCTTCTCGTCGGCGTGATCGATACGGGTCTGCAGCAGTGCTGAAGCCACGGCCGGCCACACCTGGGCCCACGGCATCCCGCGCCCCAGCCCGAAGGCTGTGGCGCGCAGCAGCGCGAGTGCCTCCTCCCTGTTCAGGCCGTCCTCGCCGACCTGGTTGAGATCTTGCTCGAACAGGCCCACGGTGCCTCGGTCGAGCCGTGAGATCCAGAGCTGGTTGCGCAGCAGTGTGATTCCGTCGCTGCGACGCAACTGTTCGGCGGCCAAGCGAGCGTCCAGGAAGGACCGACCTACACGATGTGCCACTCGCTCCGCTGCCGAGGCGATCACCGTCGGGTCGGTGCCCCACGGCGCCCCGGCCAACAGAGCAGTCACGTAGGCAGCGATATCCGCCTGCACCCCCTCTCCATCCGTGCGCACCACCTGCGCTGCCGGGAAGACAAGCCGGAGTTCCTGCAACAGCCCTCGCAGGCCGGTGGCGACGGCTGCCACCGGGGTGCCCGGCCTGGTGCTGCGGACCCCGAGGAGGAGACGCAGGCCACTGTGGCCAGAGGGCGGTTCGGCCGACGTGGAGTCGGTAGCCTGCGCGGGGATGGAGATTCTGCCCGCGATACCAGGCCCGCCGGCATAGCCGGCGAGAGGCACGAGAACATCCCGGATGCAGGCGCCGGCCTCCGGGGATTCGTCGAGGCCGTCGACGACCACGGTGACCGTGCCCTTCTGACGGGTTGTGAAGAAGGTGCGCAGTCCTTCCTGCCATTGCCGCAGAGCATCTGCCGCAGGTTGCGTGCGGTCCCGCTCACCGCCCAGTCGGGTACCGATGGCTTCGATCAGGCTCAGCGGCCCGCGGTTGCGGGCCGACACCGCCACGTGGATCGATCCCTCGTCCGGAACGGTGTCCGCTGGTGCCTTGCTCACTGCCTCTGCGTAGCGAGGTGACGCTCGGAAGGCGGAATCGCTGAGCGTGACTGCCCGGGCCAGTACGGCGGATTTTCCACTGGCGGCGGTGCCGGTCACGATGAGGACGCCCGCGGGCCCTTTGACGAAGGCCGTCAGCCGGCGGTTGAGTTCCTGACGGCCGGAGAAGTACCAGCCGGGATCGTCGCGGCTGGCGCGACCGCTGGCGCGGTCCAGCCAGTACTCCAGTTCCTCGGGCGTGGTTGCGACTTCCTCTCTGGTTTCTGTGACCACCTGCGGTTTGGGCCGGTAGCCAGGGTTGGGCAGGGTGGGGGTCGGGGCGCCGAGCTTGCCCTGGAGGACCGTTCGGGGACCCGCGAGTGAGAGATCTCGTTCTTCGTTGAGTCGCTCGGTGGCCTGCTCGAGAGCCTGTATGAATTCGGAGATCGACAGGTACGGACGGGCGATTCCGGCCGCGTCCTGAAGCCACTCGAAGGCCATGCGCAGGACGATGGCGAACTCGCGGCCCAGCACCGGGGAACGGGCCCCCGTTGTCGCCACGACGTTCAGAGCCCTCTCCGGGGTCCCTGGGCGGACAAGGTCGCGGGCCAGGGCCCTGAGCTCGACGTCGATGCCTTCCGCCTCACAGGCGTTGACGATTACGAGTACATGGCGGGCCACCGAGTCGAGAGCCGCGATGACAACCTCGTTCGTCGGCATGCCCGTCGCCAGCAGCCGATCGGGGTCAGTGCCGGGCAGGAGCAGAAAGTGTCTGGTGGATGTGCCGACAGCGCCGTGTGACGTGACGTAGAGGACCAGTGCCTCGTCTTCTGCCGCCTCCCGGATGCCGGAGCTGTGCAAGAAACGCTCCACATCGTGACGCTCTTCCGGTGCACGCAGAATGGTCTGTACAAACCCTTCGCCTGGTGCCGGTGCTGCTCTCCACCACGCAGTCACGACCGACAGTTGTTCCTCGATCGCCTTGGCGAACTCGGGGTCTCCGTCCTCCACCGTCACGATGACCAGTGAGCCCGCGGCCGGCCCTGCGCCCTCTTCGCTTTTTGCCGGATCGGCCTGTCCGGCTAAGCCGATCTCCCCGTGCTCCCCCTGCATGTTCTCTATTGTTCACAGCCATGGATCGCCACGGGCCAGAACCTGTCAACTCCTCCGCCGCATCAGCTGTGACTGCCGACATCACCCAGGACGCCGTTGTCATCGTCCCGGGCATCATGGGCAGTGAGCTCTACGACACCGTCGCCAAGAAGACTGTCTGGGGCTTATCCGGCGTGTCATGGCTCTTGAAGGCCTGGACGCGCCCCCAGGGCCTCGAGCCGCTGCGCCTGACTCCGGAGGAGCTGGAAGGCAGGACCACCCGGATCAAGCCCACTCAACTGATGCGCCACTCATCCTGGACTCCCTACCTCCAGGGGGTCGAGCCCTACACCAACCTGATCAACGCTGTCCAAGGCTGCGTCGCCGATTCGGCCGCCGTCCTGGAGTTCGCCTATGACTGGCGCCTGCCGGTCGCCGTCAACGGCCGCCTGTTGGCCGAGGCCGCCCGCCGCCACCTGACTGCCTGGCGACTACATCCTGCTCACGACGACGCTCGGCGCAACCGTGTCGACGAGCGTCCCGCACGCCTCGTCTTCGTCGCCCATTCCATGGGAGGCCTCGTCACCCGGGCCGCCCTTGATGCCACACACGACGGCGCCCTTGCCGACGACACCCGCGCCGTACTCACCCTTGGTACGCCCTTCTACGGTGCGGTGAAGGCAACCGCGATCCTCAACACCGGGCGCGGTGCCCCAGTCCCCCTGCCGCACCGGCAACTGCAATCCATCTCAGCCACCATGCCAGGTCTTCATGACCTTCTTCCGCAGTACGCCTGCCTCATCGACGGCAACGATGTCCGTCGCCTCACCCCCAGTGATGTGACAGGCATCGGCGGTAACGCCGAACTCGCCCAGGCAGCATTCGAGTTCCAGGAAAAGCAAGCCAACGTGACGCTGCCCGGGCACTGGGCCGTGGCCGGCACCAACCAGGCCACCATGCAAAGTCTCACCATCAGCGACGGCGTGGTCCACCCGCATCACCACGGAGCTCGCCAGCACACCAGTGGTGACTTCATCCGCGACTCGCGCGGCAACCTGAGGTTCTGGGACGTCAAGGGCGACGGCACCGTCTACAAGGATTCCGCAGCCGTCGGACCCGCGGTCACACCACTTCCCTTGCAGCATGGAGCTGTTGCTTCCGATCGCGTCGCGCTCAAGGCCGTAGCGGAAATACTGCGGGACGACGAACATTTGGGCCCGCCTCAGGGCGCCCCCGGCTGCGGACTGGACGTTCCCGATCTGGTGGAAGTCGGAACCGCTTGGAACATCACGCTCAGCGGCGTGGATTCCTTGGCTGGTCTCCGGTGCGAATTAGCCGACGTCGGGAATCAGAACCCGCAGGTCCTCAAAGCGGGCTGGGGCGACGGACATATCAAGGCCAGGACAACCGTGAATGTTCCCGGCTTGTACCGTGTCACTGTTCGCACCATTGACGGCCACACCATCACCCAACTTGTACTGGCCAGTGAAGCAGGCGCCATGCGGGAAGTGGAATAAGAGTCAGCCTCGGGAATCAACGTGCCAGTGGTGACAGCTGTTGTCACTGGTGAGTGGCCTGCATGTACAGCACATCTTCCTTGGTTTCTTGACTCCCGTCAGCCTTCTTGCGGAAGGCGGGGCGATGCTGAAACGCGGCATCGGACCTGGGCGTCGCTCGTGGTGTATGCCCGTCAGGGCGCAAGGGACGCAGCGGATCAGGGAGGGGCCGCGTGAAAAGCCGATGATGGTTTCGGGCGGGAGTGGGCCGGAGCCGGCGGGGAGGCAGGGGTCAGCTGCGGGTGATGCGGACCTTGTAGTCGCCGTGCAGGTCGGCGCTCGTCACCTGGACGGTGATGCCGTGGCGGGGGTCCTTGAAGGTCTCGCCGGGGGAGAAGGGGGCGTCGGAGAGTTCGGTCTGGACGTTGGGGCTGCGGGTGCAGCCGCCGCTGTTGCGGCGGGAGTCGAAGACGCTGACGGGGCCCCGGCCGGTGTCCACGGCGGCGTCGAGCTTGTAGATGAGGATGCCCGGCTTGCAGATGGCCTCGTCGTTGCCGCCCTGGACGCGCAGTTCCAGCGCGTAGGAGATGCGGGCGTCGATGGGGACGAGGATCAGCTTGCCGCCGCCCTCCTTGTACAGGGGTGTCAACGTGAACTCGACGCTGCCCCGAGCCGCCGCGCAGCCGACCTGGCGCGCGTCCAGCCAGCCCAGTTTCCACTTGTGCCAGCCGAGCAGGTCGTTGTTGGCCCCCCAGTCCTCGCTCATGATGTCCCAGTGCCCGACCGCGCCCCCGCCGTCCTGGGTGTAGAGGTCGGGCAGGCCGAAGGTGTGGCCGTTCTCGTGCGGAAGGACGCGGTAGCCGGTGCTCCCGTACGTGCCGGAGCCGTCGTCCTGGCGGGAGTAGACGAAGGACGCGTTGGAGATGGGGACCCCGTCCGCGACCGGGGCCTCGCTGTTACCGGCGAAGGTCACGGAGAGCACCGTGTCCAGGGCGGAGGGGCCGGCGTTCGGGGTGAACAGCACGTTCAGCAGGTCGTACGAGCGGAAGTCCACGTCGGGATCGGCGGCGGCCACGATGTCCTGGACGAGTTCCCGGTAGCCGGGGTCGAAGGGGGCGCCGCGCTCTATGCCGTAGTCCTTGAACGACTTGGGCATCCGCAGCCAGTGGGTGATCGGTGTCTCGGGGCGGTAGTCCAGGCGGCCGTACGACGCTCTGCGGAACCACTCCTGGGTCATCGGGAAGAACTCGTGGAAGCGGTCGAGGGCGCTGCCCTCCCCGGGCGCGTCGGAGAAGTCGACCATCAGTGTCAGGGCGTGGACGGTGCCGGTGGATCGGGAGTAGCCGGCCGGGGTGGGGAAACCCTCGGTCATCTGCACGTCCCGGGCGCCGCGGATCATGCAGGGCGAGAGGACGGAGGAGCGGGCCAGGCCGATGGGCCCGGAGGTGGTGGGCGCCGCCAGACGTCCGGCCCCGGCCGAGGTGCTGACCGCGAAGGTCAGCATGGTAACCGCGGTGAGAGCGGCCAGGCGGCGCGGGCGTATGCGGCGCTGGCGTATGCGGCGGCGGGGCGACTGTGGCTGCATGCGCGGACCTCCGCTCCACGGCAGCCGCCGATCTCCGGCTGCACCCTTGCGCTCACCCTGTGTCGTGTGGCGCGAGGGGCGCGCGCTGGAGGAGACCGATCGTGGGATTTCGGCTGGTAAGGGTGTGAATTGTGGTGGGGGAGGGTGAGGGAGGTGGATCGGGGGGTGAGGGGGGATCGCGTCCAGTGCTTCGGTCGGTGGGGCGTGCGTCAGCCGGCGGCAGTGCGGCAGTTGTACGCCGTGCGGCCGTTGGTGGGCTGTGGGGCAGGCGGTGACCGTGCGGCCGTTGGTGGGCCGTGCGGCAGGCGGTGGGGTGCCCGCCAGTGCTGTGAGCCAGGTCACTGAGATTTCTTCAGGATGGGGGAAATAACCGGGGACCCTCTCCCCGTTTGGACCTATGTTCGCGCGAAACGGGGATTGCTTCCCCGGATCGCCTCAACCGTCCAGCCGTCCGGATCCGTCCGGACCCCCTTCGGGCCCGTCCGACTTGGAGTACGCCGTGCAGACCGCAACCCTCACCGGCAAGGCGACCCGGCCCCGTGCCGACGCGCTGCGCAACCGGGAGCGGATCGTCACCGCCGCTCAGGAGATGTTCGTCGAACACGGCCCGCACGTGCCGCTCGACGAGATCGCCCGCCGGGCCGGCGTCGGCAATGCCACGGTGTACCGCAACTTCCCGGACCGTGACGCCCTCGTCCGCGAGGTCGTCTGCACCGTGATGGACCGAACCGCCGAGGCGGCCGAGAGGGCGCTCGCCGAGACAGGGGACGCCTTCGCCGCCCTGGCGCACTTCGTGCACACCTCCGCCGACGAGCGGATCAGCGCGTTGTGTCCGATGGTCGCCAGCACCTTCGACAAGCACCACCCCGACCTGGAAGCCGCCGGCCACCGGCTCGAGCGGCTCGTTGAGGAGATCATGGACCGCGCCAAGGCGGCCGGGCAGCTACGGCCCGACGTCGGCGTGGGTGACCTGATGGTCGCCGTGGCACAGCTCAGTCGGCCCCCGGCCGGTACGGACTGTCTCAGCGTCGACCGCTTCGTCCACCGTCATCTCCAACTGTTTCTGGACGGCTTGCGGGCTCCGGCCCAATCCGTCCTGCCGGGCACGCCCGTGACCATGGAGGACCTGCGCCAGGCCTGACCGAACACCGTCCGATCGAGCGTTCGATCGAGCGTCCGACCGATCGGACATCGTCGACCGACTGATCACCCGCCCGTCCGCCCGCCGTATCACGAGCCACGCGAGCCACGCACGAGTCGCTGATTCGCCCGAGCCTTTGAGCATCCGGGCGCCCTTCGCGGCGCGCCGGCTCGGACCCGCACGCCCGTTTTCCCCTTTTCTCCTTTCCCCGTTTCTCCCTTTTTCTCCTTACGAAGTCCCGAAGTGGGTACCCCCATGTCTCAGACAACCGCCAAGGCTCCCGGAGCCTTCGCCCAGAGCGGCGGCGACGCCAATCGCTGGAAGGCGCTCGTCTTCATCGCGCTCGCCCAGCTGATGGTCGTGCTCGACGCGACCATCGTGAACATCGCGCTGCCCTCGGCGCAGCAGGATCTCGGCATATCCGACGGCAACCGGCAATGGGTCGTCACGGCCTACTCCCTCGCCTTCGGTGGTCTGCTGCTGTTCGGCGGCCGCATCGCCGACCTGTGGGGCCGCAAGCGCGCCTTCGTGCTGGGTCTGGTCGGATTCGCCGCCGCCTCCGCACTCGGCGGAGCCGCCACGTCCGGCTCGATGATGTTCGGCGCCCGCGCCCTTCAGGGTGTCTTCGGCGCGCTGCTCGCACCGGCCGCGCTGTCCCTGCTCGCCGTGATGTTCACGGATGTCAAGGAGCGTGCCAAGGCGTTCGGCATCTACGGCGCGATCGCCGGTGGCGGCAGCGCCGTCGGTTTCATCCTCGGCGGCGCGCTGACCGAGTACCTGGACTGGCGCTGGACGTTCTTCGTGAACATCCCGTTCGCCGTGGTCGCCGCGTTCGGCGCGTACTTCGTCATCCGTGAGCCGGAGGGCAGCCGTAACCGCAACCCGCTCGACATCCCGGGCGTTCTGCTGTCCACCCTCGGCCTGGTCGCGCTCGTCTACGGCTTCACCCGCGCCGAGTCCGACGGCTGGGGCGACCCCGTGACCGTCTCCCTGTTCGTCGGGTCGGTGGTCCTGCTGCTCGCCTTCGTCGTCACCGAGGCCAGGGTCAGGACCCCGCTGCTGCCCCTGCGTGTGGTCACCGACCGCAACCGCGGCGGCATCTACCTCTCCCTCGGCATCGCGATCATCGCGATGTTCGGCACGTTCCTCTTCCTGACCTACTACCTGCAGGTCGTGAAGGGTTTCTCGCCGATCAAGAGCGGCTTCGCGTTCATGCCGATGGTCGCCGGCATGATGATCGGCTCGACCCAGATCGGCACGCGTCTGATGACCCGGGTTCCGGCCCGGTTCCTGATGGGTCCCGGCTTCCTGGTGGCCGCGGCCGGCATGCTCCTGATGACGCAGCTGGAGATCGGTTCGTCGTACGCCTCGACGATCCTGCCCGCGATGGTGCTGCTCGGTCTCGGCATGGGTACGGCGTTCATGCCCGCCATGTCCCTGGCCACCCTGGGTGTCGAGCCGCGCGACGCCGGTGTCGCCTCCGCGATGGTCAACACCTCGCAGCAGGTGGGCGGCGCGATCGGTACGGCCCTGCTGAACACGATCGCCGCCTCCGCGACGACCGCGTACATCAAGGACCATGTCGCCGGTGCCGCGACGAAGTCGCAGCAGCAGCTGGTCCAGCTGCAGGGCATGGTGCACGGCTACACCAACGCGATCTGGTTCGCCGTCGGCATGCTGGTGCTCGCCGCGCTGATCGTCCTGACCCTGGTCAACGCCGGTCGTCCGGACGGCAGGCCTGTGGCCTCCGGTGAGGGCGTCGAGGACGAGGTGGCGGTGCCGGTGGTCGCCCACTGACCGCCCACTGACCGACCTCAGGGGTATTCACCCGCGGGGCTCAGCGGAGCCAGGGAAGGTCCGCACCCGCTTCGTCCGGCTGAAGGCCCTCGGCGACGATCTCCATGATCTCGCCGAGGGCCTTCTGCTGTTCCGGGGTCAGCCGCTCGAACAGCGACTGCCGTACGGCGGTCACATGACCCGGCGCCGTACGGCGCAGCACCTCGGCGCCCTGGTCGGTGAGCACCGCGAACTGGCCGCGCTTGTCGGAGGAGCAGTCCTCGCGCTGGACCCAGCCGTTCCTCTCCAGCCGGGCGACGGCGTGCGAGAGCCGGGAGCGGGTGATCTTCGCCTTCATCGCCAGCTCGGTCATCCGCAGCCGGTGGCGTGGTGCCTCGGCGAGGGTGACGAGGAGGCCGTAGTAGATGTGCGGCATGCCCGCGTCGCGCTGGAGCTGCCGGTCGAGGTGGTCCTCCAGCAGCGTGGTGGCGTGCACATAGGAGCGCCAGACGCGCTGCTCGTCGTCGGTGAGCCAGCGGTGCCGGGCGGCGGAGTCCGTCGCGGAGTTCATGGATCCCACGGAGTTCATGGTCCCACTGTACGAGCAATCTTCTTGAAACTTGAACAAGTGAGGCGTACTCTGTCGGAGAAAGCTTGAGAGTTAAAGCACTGACTGGAAGCGTCACGCCGAAGCAGCTCGTCAGAGCGCCTCGTCGACGTCGAAGCGCTGAGTCACAGCACTCTCGTAGTGGAGACACCGAGTACAGGGAGCCGCCGTCATGTCCGCCGCCACGCAGCAGCCGTCCGCCGGCACGCAGCAGTCGTCCGCTGCCGGGCGCGAGCGCATGCCCGTCCTCTATCTCAGCCACGGCGCGCCGCCGCTCGCCGACGACCCGGTCTGGCCCGGCCAGCTCGCCGCCTGGTCCGCCGGCCTGTCCCGCCCCAAGGCGATCCTCATGGTCTCCGCCCACTGGGAAGAGGCCCCCCTCGCCCTCGGCGCCACCGAGACCATCCCGCTCGTCTACGACTTCTGGGGCTTCCCCGAGCACTACTACCGCGTCCAGTACGCCGCCCCCGGAGCGCCCGAGCTGGCCGAGTCGGTCCGCAAGCTGCTGCGCGCCCCCGGCACCCCGGTCCAGGACATGCCCGACCGCGGCCTCGACCACGGCGCCTACGTCCCCCTCGTCGAGATGTTCCCGGCCGCCGACATCCCGGTCCTGCAGATATCCATGCCCACCCTCGACCCGGTCCGCCTCATGGAGATCGGCCGCAAGCTCGCCCCCCTGCGCGACGAGGGCGTGCTGATCGTCGGCTCCGGCTTCTTCACCCACAACCTGGCCGCCCTGCGCCACGCGGGCGTGCCGAGCTGGTCCGCCGAGTTCGACGACTGGGGCAGGCGGGCCCTGGAGGCCCACGACTGGGACGGGCTGCTCGACTTCCTGGACAAGTCCCCGGCCGGCCGCTACGCCCACCCGCGCACCGAGCACTTCGCCCCGCTCTTCGTCAGCATGGGCGCAGCCGAGGCGAGCGGGGAACTGGACGCGCAGAAGTCGGTGATCGACGGGTTCTGGATGGGGCTGGCGAAGCGGTCGGTGCAGTTCGGCTGAGCCGCTGAGCCGCTGAGCCGCTGAGCCGCTGAGCCGCCGAGCCGCCGGGCTGCCGAGCCGCCGGGCTGCCGAGCCGCCGGGCCGTTCGGGTCGCCGGGCTGCCCAGTCGCCGGGCCGTTCGGGTGCTCCTGCCTCGGCCGGCCCGGCTCCGCCTCGGCCGGCCCCGCTGGTCCCGTCGGCCTACAGGTTCTTCTCGTACCAGGCCACGTCCCAGTAGCGGCCGAACTTGCGGCCCACCTCGCGGTACGTGCCGACGTGGCGGAACCCGAAGCGCTCGTGCAGCCTCGTCGAGGCCTCGTTCGGCTGGGCGATGCCGGCGTAGGCGCGGTGCACGTCCTCGTCGGCGAGGGCCTTGAACAGGGCCTCGTAGAGGAGCGTGCCGATCCCGCCCCGGCTGGGGGTGCCCCCTCTGAGGGAGTCGGGGGCGACGTACACGGTCGTCTCCACGGAGGTCGAGTACGCGGCCTTCGGCCGGTAAGGGCTGGATGTGGCGTACCCCAGAATCTCCTCAGGGTCCGCGTCCGTGGCAACCATCAGGCGGTGAGGGCCGTCTTCCGGGTGGGAGAGCAGCCAAGGGCGGCGCTCTTCCGGAGTGAAGGCCTCCATGTCGAACGTGATGGGCGTCTCGCGTACGTAGTGGTTGTAGAGGGCTGTGAGGGCGTCGAGATCCGCCTCGGTTCCCGCCCTGACCTGCACCTCTGTACGTCCGGACGACATCGCGCCTCCCTGCGTGGCCGACAGGGTACTGCATGATCAGAAAAATTGAGGGACGGGTTGGGAATTCTGTCCGGATTCCAGTCGTTGTTTCCCACGGATGCAGGGCACTCCAGAAGAGTCCCAATGGACAGCCAGGAGTGCCTAGCGTTCGACAGGACCACCCGCCAGCCCACCATCGCAAGGGAGCACGCATGGCAACCCGTGCCGTCGCCCGTCGTCAGTCTGCCAGCACCGGCAAGACGGCCGACTCGGCAAGCAGTGTTCGCGCCCATGGCGGCGAGATCGCGGACCGCGACCTGGTCGGTATGTATCTCGACGAGATCGCGCGTACGCCGCTGCTCGACGCCGCAAAGGAGGTCGAGCTGTCCCAGACCATCGAGGCGGGTGTGTTCGCGCGGCAGGTCCTCGACGGCGAGGAGGAGTCCCACACGGACGCCACCCGTGAGGAGCTGGAAGCCCTGGTCGCCGCGGGTGAGCGGGCCAAGGACGTCTTCATCCGGTCCAACCTCCGGCTGGTCGTGGCCGTGGCCCGGCGCTACCCGCGCAGCGGCCTGCCGCTGCTCGACCTGATCCAGGAGGGCAACGCCGGCCTGGTGCGCGCCGTCGAGAAGTTCGACTACCGCAAGGGCTTCAAGTTCTCCACGTACGCCACCTGGTGGATCCGTCAGGCCATCACCCGCTCCATCGCCGACCAGTCCCGCACGATCCGGCTCCCCGTCCACCTGGTGGAGGAGCTGGGCCGCATCCGCCGCGTGCAGCGCGAGTTCAACCGCCAGAACGGCCGCGAGCCGGAGCCGGCCGAGATCGCCACGGAGCTGGGCTCCACGCCGGAGCGCGTGACCGACGTTCTCGACTGGGCCCGTGACCCGGTCTCGCTGAACATGTCGGTGGACGACGCGGGCGAGACCCAGTTCGGCGACCTGCTGGAGGACACCTCGGCGGTCTCTCCCGAGCAGTCGGTGATGACGCTGCTGCGCAGCGAGGAGCTGGACGACCTGATCGGCCGCCTGGACCAGCGCACGGCCTCCATCATCAAGATGCGGTACGGCATAGAGGACGGCCGGGAGCGCACCCTGACGGAGGTCGGCAAGGAGCACGGCCTGACGCGCGAGCGCATCCGCCAGATCGAGAAGCACGCGCTGCTCGAGCTGAAGAAGCTGGCCCGCGACACCGGTTTCGACGCGGCCGCGTGATCGAGAGGTCCGATCGAGAGGTCCGGCCGGCAGGCCCGAGCGACAGGTGTGACCGGGAGGGGCGTACGCCTGGTGGCGGGAGACGGCGCGAACATGGCTCGGTACCGTCGCTTCAACCCCGGGACCGGAGGGAACAACTCTTCAGGGCCCGGGAGTTGAACCCCGGGAACCGCGCTTCCGCACCTCGCGCACACCTCGCACCGGTCCGGCCCGCGTACGCTCTACCCCAGGTCCGGCCGGCGCACCCGTACAACCGGACCGACCCACGCATGAGCCAAGTCCCGACGCACTCCCCCCCGGCGCCGGGACGTTCCCAGCCGGGCTTCGGTGCCTATCCCCCCAGGCGCCGGGGCCCGGCTCTTTTCCGCTCTTTTCCGCGCCCGCTCTTTTCCGCGCCCGCTCTTTTTCGGCCTCAGGGCTTTCGGCCTGAGAGCTTTCGGCCTCGGGTCCTTCGGCCTCGGGCCGGTCTCTTCCGCGTCTTGCGTCAGTCTCTTCCGCGCGTCATGCCCGGTCGCTTCCGCCTCTTCCGCGCGTCACGCCGGCCCGGCGGGCATGCTGGTACGGCGGCCACCCCGTACCTGAACCCCGGGGTGGCCGCCGGATGGCAGATTCTGCCACAGGGGCATAGCCTGCCGAGGTGAGCACCCCCCGCACCACCCGTACCACCGCCGACCAGCAGTCCTTTGCGGCCGCTGCCCCGGTGTCCCTCACGGAGCGCCGTAAAGCCGAGACCCGCGCGGAGATCGCCCGCGCGGCCGCCGCCCTCTTCGTCCGCCAGGGACTCAAGGCCACCCGGGCCGAGGACATCGCCCAGGCGGCCGGTATCGCCCCGCGCACGTTCTACCGTTATTTCGCCTCCAAGGAAGAGGCGGTGGCCCCGCTCTACGCGGCCGGCGCGCAGCGCTGGACCCAGGCGGTCCGCGAGGCCCCGGCCACCTTGACCGTCCCCGAGGCGCTGCGCCACGCGGTCGCCCACATGCTCGCCCCCGGTCTCGGCGTCTCGACGGCGTCCTGGGAATGGGTCCGCACCCTGATCCATCTGGCCGACACGAGCACCGCCCTGCGCAAGGTGTGGGCGGAGGTGTGCCAGGAGTCGGACGAGGAGTTGGCGCAGGTCCTGGCGGACAGGCTGGCGGCGGCAGCCGGCCCGACTGCCGCCACGCCGACAGCGGTCGGCCCGACTGCCGTCACGCCCAAGGCCGTCGGCCCGGCAGCCGTGTCTCAGGCCGGCGATGCCCCGGCCGGTGATGCTCCGGCCGGTGATGCCTCGGCGGGTGATGCCCCGGCTGCCTCCTCCTCGGCCGTGGCCACCCCCGCTGTCGTCGACGACAACGTTGCCGCTCCCGCGCCGATCACCCCCCACCTCCGTTTCGCGGCGGCGGTCGCCGGTGCGGCGGTCCGCGTGGCCGTGGAGTCCTGGGCGGCCACACTGTCCTCTCCCACCGGGCCCGACGGCCCCGCGGCCCTGGCCCTGCGGAATCTGGAGGCGCTGGGGGATTTCGAGTGGGGAGCGGAGCGCTGAGGGAGCGGTACGGCACGCACGTTCTCCACCGCCACCGCCACCGCCACCGCCACCACCTCCGCCACCGCCTCCGTCACCGCCACCGCCTCCGCCTCCGTCATCCCTGCCGCCACCGCCTCCGTCACCGCTGCCGCCGCGGGCGGGCGGGGGCCGGTCGCGCCCCGCGGCCGGGGCGCAGATCGTCTACGGCCCCGCGCCACTAGGGAGTTCCCGCACCCCCCGCCCGGCTCAACCGGCCCCCCAACTCCCGTACGCACTCGACCAGTTCAGCCGGTTCCAGGACCGTGAACTCGCAGCCCGCCATCGCCAGCCGCGTGGCCAGCCACTCCACGGGATCCCCGCTCGTCCCGCGCAGCACGCACGCGTCCTCGCCCTCCGGCTCGGGCGCCCCTATCCACTCCGGCACGAGCGTGGACACCGTCCCGGCCGAGGCGGCGAAGCGGACGGTGAAGGCGTACGTCTCCTGGCGGCGCCGCATCGAGCGCCGCAGGTATTCCGCCGCACCGCCCTCGGGCAGCTCCCGCGGAGCGAACCGCACTCCGGTCGCGAAGGGATCGCTCACCCGGTCCACGCGGAACGTCCGCCAGTCGTCGCGGTCGAGGTCGTACGCGATGAGGTACCACCGCCGGCCCGTCGAGACGAGCCGGTGCGGTTCGGTCAGGCGGCGTGACTCGCCGCCGTCCTTGTCCCGGTAGGCGAACCGCAGCCGCTCGTGCCCCGCCACCGTGGACGCCATCACCGTCAGCGTCTCGGGCGCGATGCTCGCCCCGTCGCCGCTGGTCAGCGCGGTGGTGGCGGCCTGGAGGGTGGAGACCCGGTGGCGCAGCCGGGACGGCAGCACCTGCTCCAGCTTCGCGAGGGCCCGTACGGAGGCCTCCTCCACGCCCTCCACGGCGTGCCCGGCGCCGGCGCGCAGCCCGACCGCGATGGCCACGGCCTCCTCGTCGTCGAGCACCAGGGGTGGCATCGCCTTGCCCGCGACCAGCCGGTACCCGCCGTCCGAGCCCCTCGTGGCCTGCACGGGATAGCCCAGTTCGCGCAGGCGGTCGACGTCCCGCCGCACGGTACGCCGGGACACCCCCAGCCGATCGGCGAGCTCGCCGCCGGGCCACTCGCGGGGCGTCTGGAGGAGGGAGAGGAGCTGGAGGAGCCGAGCGGGTGTGTCGGTCGTCATACGTACAGAATGCCGCAGAAGTAGGACACGATCTGACCTAATGGCGTCCTAGTCTGAGGACATGACGCATGGCGACGACACCATCTCCAAGGGGCGCGGCGGACTGCCCGCCCAGCCACAGCCGACCGACGGCCCGCGCACCGCGGCCACCCCGGTGGCGCTCTCCGAACCCCCTGCCGACCGGGCCCGCTGGCTTGCCCTGGCCATCGTCATGGCCGCGGCCTTCATGGACCTGGTCGACGTGACGATCGTCAACATCGCCATACCCTCGATCCAGCGCGACGCGGGTGCCTCGTTCAGCCAGATCCAGTGGATCACCGCGGGCTACGCCCTCGCCTTCGCCGCGGGCCTCATCACCGGCGGCCGGCTCGGCGACATCCACGGCCGCAAGCGCCTGTTCCTGATAGGCGTCGGCGGCTTCACCCTCGCCTCCGCCCTGTGCGGCTTCGCCGCGAACCCGGAGATGCTGGTCGCCTCCAGGATCCTGCAGGGCGGCATGGCGGCGCTGATGGTCCCGCAGGTCCTGTCGATCGTGCACGCGACCTTCCCCGCCCACGAGCGCGGCAAGGTGTTCGGCCTGTTCGGCGCGATCGTCGGCCTCGGTGCGGTCTCCGGCCCGCTGCTCGGCGCGCTGCTGACCGAGTGGAACCTGTTCGGGCTTCAGTGGCGGCCCATTTTTCTCATCAACCTGCCGGTCGGCGTCGTCGCCCTCCTCCTCGGCCGCCGCTACATCACCGAGTCCCGTGCGCCGAAGGCCCTCAAGCTGGACCTCGTCGGCGTCGTCCTGGTCACGGTGGGCCTGCTGATGCTGCTCTACCCGCTCACTCGCGGGCGTGAGCTGGGCTGGCCGCTGTGGGGGTACGTGTCGATGGTGGGCGCGCTCGGCGTCTTCGCGGCGCTGGTGGCGTACGAGCGGCGCAAGGCGGCCCGTGACGGCTCCCCGCTGGTCGAGCTGTCCCTGTTCCGGGTGAAGAGCTTCGCCGCCGGCATCGCCGTACAGACCGTCTTCGGTATCGCGCTCGGCATCTTCTTCCTGGTCTGGACGCTGTACATGCAGTACGGCCTCGGCTGGAGCCCGCTGCGGGCCGGTCTGACCGGTGTGCCGTTCTCGATCGCGGTGTCCGTCGCGGCCGGCATGTCGGTGCAGAAGCTGGTCCCGCGCTTCGGGCGGAAGGTGCTCCAGGCGGGCGCGCTGGTGATGGGCCTGGGCGTGCTGCTCTACATCTGGGAGGCGCACCACTACGGCCTCGCCATCGCCTCCTGGCAGATGGCGCTCCCGCTGGTCGTGATGGGCCTCGGCATGGGTCTGATCGTGGCGCCGCTGACCGACGCGGTCCTCTCGGAGGTGCCGCGCGAGCACGCCGGCTCCGCGTCCGGCCTGATCAACACCGTGCAGCAGATGGGCAACGCGCTCGGCCTCGGCCTGGTGTCCGTGGTGTTCTTCGGGGTGATCGGCGACCGGCTGACCCGGGACCAGGTCGGCCCGGCCTTCGCGAACGCCTTCCAGCACGCGCTGTGGTGGGTGGCCGCGGTGCTGGGCGTGATCTTCCTGCTGATGTCCGCGCTGCCGAAGCGCCCGGCTCAGCATGTGGAGGGCGCGGAAACCCCCGAGGGAGAGGCTGGACCCACCGAGGGAGAGGCTGGGCCCACCGAGGCGGGGAAGGAGTCCGCGCTGGTGTCCTGACCGGGCACGACGACCGCGGGGGAGGGCCCGGCACCGATCAGGTGCCGGGCCCCTGTGTTGCCCAACTCATGCCCCGCACAGAAACCAGAAGTCCGTTCATGCCTGAACCGGGTCCGAATCTGTTTACTTTCCGGAAATCCCGGCGTAGCCTCCAAGAGAAACCACACGTTCGGGCATCTGTCGGAGGCAAACGGACATGTACGCACCGGAGCGTCAGCAGGAGATCCTCCGGCTCGCCCGGGACGGCGGCCGGGTGGACGTCCTGTCACTGGCCGAGGAGTTCCAGGTGACGGCGGAGACGATCCGCCGCGACCTGAAGTCCCTCGACCGCGCCGGCCTCCTGCGCCGCGTGCACGGCGGCGCCATCCCCGCGGGCCGCCTCGACTTCGAACCCGACCTCGCCGAACGCGAGTCCACCGCCGCCGACGAGAAGGACCGCATCGCCAAGGCGGCCCTCGCCGAGGTGCCCGCCGAAGGCACGATGGTCCTCGACGCCGGTACGACGGTGGCCCGGGTGGCCGCCGCGATCCCGCTGGAGAGCTCCCTCACCGTCGTCACCCACAGCCTGCCCATCGCCGCCCGCCTCGCCGACCACCCGGGCATCCAGCTCCATCTGGTCGGAGGGCGCGTACGGCACCGCACCCGCGCCGCCGTGGACGCCTGGGCGCTGCGCGCGTACGGCGAGATCCGCGCCGACGTCCTGTTCGTCGCCGCGAACGGCTTCTCCGTCGAGCACGGTCTGACCACCCCCGACCTCGCCGAGGCCGCGGTCAAGCGCGCGGCCATCGCCGCCGCCCGCCGCGTGGTCCTGCTCGCCGACTCCGCCAAGTACGGCGAGGAGCACTTCGCCCGCTTCGGCGACCTGAGCGACGTGGACCTGCTGATCACCGACAGCGGGCTCAGCCCCGAGGACGCCGCCGCCATCGAGCGCGGCGGCACGGAAGTAGTACGCGCATGATCCTCACCGTCACCCCCAACCCGTCCCTCGACCGCACCTACGAGGTCCGGCAACTCAGGCGCGGCGAGGTCATCCGTGCCGAGACCGAGCGGATGGACCCCGGCGGCAAGGGCGTGAACGTCTCGCGCGCCGTCGCCGCGGCCGGCCGTCGCACGGTCGCCGTGCTGCCCCTGGGCGGTGCCCCCGGAGCGCTCGTCGCCGACCTGCTCGACGCGCAGGGCATCGAGGTCGCCCCGGTCCCGGTCGCCGGGGCCACCCGCTCCAACATCGCGCTCGCGGAGGCGGACGGGGTCCTGACGAAGATCAACGCGCCGGGCCCGGAGCTTTCGGCGGCCGAGCAGGCCCTGCTCCTGGTCACCGTCCGCGAGCACTCCCACGACGCCGACTGGATCGCCTGCTGCGGAAGCCTGCCCCGGGGGCTCGCACCCTCCTGGTACGCCGACGCCGTCACGGAGGCGCACGCCGGAGGCGCGCGTATCGCGCTCGACGCGTCCGGGCCCGCGCTCCTGGAGGCGCTGCGCGCCGGACCCGACGTCGTGAAGCCGAACGCCGAGGAACTGTCGCAAGCCGTCGGGCGCCCGCTCACGACCGTGGGCGACGCGGTGAAGGCGGCCCAGGAACTGCGCGAGATGGGCGCGCGCGCCGTGCTCGCGAGCCTGGGCGCCGACGGCCAGCTGCTCGTCGACGACACGGGCGCCTGGTTCGGCAGCGCACGCGTGGACGCCGTCCGCAGCAACGTGGGCGCCGGCGACTCCTCCCTCGCCGGCTTCCTCATCGCCGGCGGCAGCGGCCCGGACGCCCTCGCCTCCGCCGTCGCCCACGGCGCCGCCGCCGTCCAGCTCCCCGGCAGCGTCATGCCGGAACCCACCGACCTGGACCCGGCCGCGGTGACGGTCACGACCGACATCCCGCTCGACCGCGCCCTGACCGAGCCGGTGCCATGAACGCCCCGACCAGGGGCCGTACGACGGCCTCCGCTCAGGTGGGGACGCGGCGAGGTTCCCGCTCGCTCGCCGTGCTCCCCGCACCCACCGCCGCCCCCCGCAGCACCCCCGTCCCCCCTTCCGCCCGTCCCCGTTCCCGGGCGATACGCGTGCAGAGGAGCCCGCGATGAGCCACATGATCACCGCGGACCTGGTCGACCTCGACCTGTCCGCCGACACCAAGGAGGCGGCGGCGCGCGCCCTCGCCGAGCGCATGGTGGCCCAGGGCCGGGTGACCGACCTGGAGGGCTTCCTCGCCGACGTCGCCGCCCGCGAGGCCCAGATGCCGACCGGCCTCGACGGCGGTATCGGCATCCCGCACTGCCGCAGCGTCCATGTCACCGAGCCGACGCTCGCCTTCGGCCGCAGCGCCGCCGGCATCGACTTCGGCGCCGCCGACGGACCGGCCGACCTGATCTTCCTGATCGCCGCCCCGGCCGGCGCCGACGACGCCCACCTGACGATCCTCTCCTCCCTGGCCCGGCAGCTGATGAACGACGAGTTCACCGGCGCCCTTCGGTCCGTGACCGACCCCGAGTCGGCGGCGGCCCTGATCCGGGGCGAGGAGGCGCCGTCGGCGGCGGTCACGCCGGGCGCGGAGGAGGCAGCGGGCGCCGAGGGCGCCGAGACGGCCGAGGGCGCGCACGAGGCGGCCGGCGGTGCTCCCGAAGGCACCGCTGCGGCGCCGGCGGCGGCCTCCGCCGGCGCCGCAGCGGGCAGTACGGCACAGGCGACGCGTTCCGACGACACAGGCACAGGCACAGACACAGGCGCCGAGTCCGCCTCCGGCGCTGACTCCGCCTCCGGCTCCGCCACTGTCTCTGTCTCCGGCTCCGCCACTGTCTCCGGCTCCGCCACTGTCTCCGGCTCTGCCTCCGACACTCGTCCCTTTCGTGTCGTCGCCGTCACCTCCTGCCCGACCGGCATCGCCCACACCTACATGGCGGCCGAGTCCCTGGAGAGGGCGGGCCGTGAGGCCGGCGTCGAGGTGGTCGTCGAGACGCAGGGCTCGGCCGGTTTCACCCGGCTCGACCCGGCGGTGATCGCGGCGGCGGACGGCGTGATCTTCGCGCACGACGTCCCCGTACGCGAGAAGAACCGCTTCGCCGGCAAGCCGACCGTGGACGTCGGGGTGAAGGCGGGTATCAACCGCCCCGCCGAACTGCTCTCCGAAGTCCGCGGCAAGGCGGCACGCGGCGAGGCCACGGCAGCGGCCGAGCCGGGCGGCACCCCGGTCGAGCGCGCCGGCGACTCCACCGAGGGCTACGGCACCAAGCTGCGCAAGTGGCTGATGTCGGGCGTCAGTTACATGGTCCCGTTCGTCGCGGCGGGCGGTCTGCTGATCGCCCTGGGCTTCGCGATCGGCGGCTACAAGATCAACAAAGCGCCCTCGGTCATGGACCACTTCATCTGGACCCAGGCCGACAGCTGGGGTGCCCTGCTCTTCCAGATCGGCGGCGTGGCCTTCGGCTTCCTCGTCCCGGTCCTCGCGGGCTACATCGCCTACGGCATGGCGGACCGGCCAGGTCTCGTGCCCGGCTTCGTCGGCGGCGCGATCTCGCTCACCATCAACGCGGGCTTCCTGGGCGGTCTGGCCGCCGGTCTGATCGCCGGCGGCGTGGTGATCGCGATCCAGAGGGTGCGCATCCCCGCGGCGTTGCGGGGCATCATGCCGGTGGTCGTGATCCCGCTGATCTCCTCGGCGATCGTCGGATTCCTGATGTTCGTCGTGATCGGCAAACCCATCGCCGGTGCCCAGAAGGCGATGACGGACTGGCTGAACGGCCTCACCGGCGCCAACGCCGTCCTGCTGGGCGCCCTGCTCGGCCTGATGATGTGCTTCGACCTGGGCGGCCCGGTCAACAAGGTCGCCTACACCTTCGCCACGGCGGGCATCGCGGTCGCGAGCCCCAGCGACTCGGCCATGAAGATCATGGCGGCCGTGATGGCGGCCGGCATGGTCCCGCCGCTCGCGATGGCCCTGGCCACGACCGTGCGCGGCAGGCTCTTCACGCAGACCGAGCGCGAGAACGGCAAGGCCGCCTGGGTGCTGGGCGCCTCCTTCATCTCGGAGGGCGCGATCCCGTTCGCGGCGGCGGACCCGCTGCGCGTCATCCCGTCCTCGATGGTCGGAGGCGCGGTCACCGGCGCCCTGTCGATGGCCTTCGGTGCCACCCTGCGCGCCCCGCACGGCGGCGTCTTCGTGATCCCGCTGATCGGCAACCCGTTCCTCTACCTGATCGCCATCGCCGCCGGCGTGTGCGTCACCACGGCCCTGGTGGTCATCCTCAAGGGCCTGCGCAAGCAGACCCCGGAAGGCGCCGCCGACGCGGCCACGGGCACCGCCCCGGCCACGAAGGAGACCAAGCAGCCGGTCGCCGCCTGACGACCGAACGCAACCTCTTGTCCCTTTGGTGAACTGTGAGTTGTTCACGGCACCTGCGAGATACGTCACGGTCCGGGGCCAAAGTCCCGGACCGTGGTGTTCACTGGGGGACATGGCTGACCACGTCTCGACCTTCCAGATGATCGGCGTGGCCGTCCTCGCTGTGGCGGCCGTCGTCTGGACCTGCGTTTTCATGAACCTGCTGCGCCGTTTCCGGGTCGAGACCGCCGGGTGGCGCCCGGCCTCCCCCTTCCGGGTCCTGCCGGCCCTCCCGGCCCAGGCCCCCGCGGGCCCCTCCCTGGAGTCCGTCGAACTCACCCCGGCCGAACAGGACGCCTTCGCGCGCCTGGTACGGCAGCTCGGCCGCCGCTGACCGAACCGGGCGCCCGGCGTCCTTCGTGCCGGAAGGCCGCCCCTGCCGTGCGGGGGTCGGCCGTGCCCTGCCAGAGGTCAACCCTGCCGGAGGTCAGTCCTGCTCAGCCCTGCCGGAGGTCAGCCCTGTCGTGCCGCGCGCCGCTCCATGGCTTCCCGGGCCGCGTTCTGGGACGCGTACACCTCGCACATGTGCCGCCCGTCGGGTGTCGCCGTGTGCTCGACCTCCCACAGGGAGATCTCCCGGCCGTCCGCCAGCAGGAACGCGTGCTCGTACAGGGCGAAGCTCAGCCCCGCCCGCCCGGCCCGCCCCGGGCGCCCGAACGCCTGGGTGATCTGGTGCGCGACCGCCGTCGCCAGCAGCGCCGCCGTCCCCGTGCCCGGCCCGTCCGGGTTCTCCGCCCGGCGCAGCAGCCGGCGCCCGTGGTCCGCGGAGTCGTCGGGCGCGTAGACGTGCCGGGGCTGCGGAACGGCCGGTAACTGGGCCGGTATCGGCAGTTCGAAGTCCGGGGCCTCCGGGGGCAGGGCGAGCCGGCCCGTGGCGGTGGCCAGCTCCTCCGCGTCGACGTACACCTCGTGCTGCGTCTCGCCGCCCGGCGCGGTGTTGTGGACCAGCTCCCACAGGGTCACCGCCGAGCCGTCGGCGAGCAGCCAGGTGTGCCGGTACGTCTCCCGGTGCAGGCCCGCGCTGTGGTGCGCGGAATGCAGCGAACTGTCGTGCACCAGCGCGCAGTCGAGCTGCCGTATCACCTCGTCGGGCAGCTCGAAGGAGTTCAGGGCACGACCGAGGAGTCGCGCGAGGTGCTCCTCCGGAGACTCGGGCGACTCGGCGGATTCGTACGCTGCCGTCTCGTACGGAACGCTCAAGGTTTCTCCCGGCGTTGCTGCATGTCACCTGGTGAGTGCATACCGTAGCCCCTCGGTCGGACATCATGTCCGGGAACCGAGAAAACGTACGCACAGAAAACGTCAGGGCCGCGCGAAGAGTTCCCCGCGCGGCCCCACGTTCTGTCAGAATCCCCCGCTCAGCTGGCGTTTGCGGCACTTCCGGCGGTCCAGGCGCTCCACGACATGTTCCAGCCGTTGAGCCCGTTGTCCGGTGCCACCGTGGTGTCGGGGGAGTTCTTCACGATCACGACGTCCCCGACGAGCGAGTTGTCGTAGAACCACTTGGCCACAGTGGCACCCCGCGCGCCCTGTACATCCGCGAGCCCCACGCAGCCGTGGCTGGTGCCCGAGCGGCCGAAGGGCGGGTTGCCCCTGTTGTACCAGTAGTTGCCGTGGATGAACGTGCCGGACGACGTCAGACGCATCGCGTGCGGCACGTCCGGGATGTCGTACTCCCCGCCGAAGCCGACCGTCGAGCCGTTCATCCGGGTCTGCACGAACTTCTCGGAGATCACCATCTGCCCGTTGTACGTGGTGTGCTGCGCGCTGCCCGCCGAGATCGGCACCGTCTTGATCGTCCTGCCGTCCCGGACCACCGTCATGGTCTGGGCGTGGGCGTCGACCGTGGAGACCTGCGAGCGCCCGATGGTGAAGGACACCGTCTTGTTCTGCACGCCGTAGACGCCGTTCGCGCCCTGGACCCCGTCCAGGTCGATCTTCATCGTGACCTTCGAGCCTCCCTTCCAGTAGTCCTGCGGCCGGAAGTCCAGTCGGCGGTCGCCGAACCAGTGCCCGGCCACCTGCTGACCGCTGCTGGAGCTGACCGTGATGTGCGACTGCACGGCCTTCCGGTCGGTGATGGACTTGTCGAAGGTGAACGACACCGGCATGCCCACGCCGACCGTGGTGCCGTTGTCCGGCGTGTAGGTGCCGATGAAGCTGTTGGCCGAGGTGACGGTCGTGAAGATGGCGTTGGCCGCGGCCGTGCGCCCGCCGGCGTCCTTCGCGGTCGCGTTGATCTCGTACTTGGTCCCGCGCTCCAGTTGCTCCTTGGGCTTCCACGTGCCGCCGTCCGTGGATATCGCCCCCGGCACGGCCTGATCCGACCCCGCCACGGTCATCTTCACGTCGGTCAGTCTGCCGCCGGTGACCTTCACGCCGGTCGCGTTGATGGACGCGCCGGTCGAACCGTCGTTGGCCGAGATGACGATCTTCGCCGTCGACGTCTTCGGGGAGTCCTTGCCGCCCTTTCCGTTGCCGTCGGTGGCGTTGGCGTTGCCGCCGCACGCGGTCAGGGTGAGGGCGCCGACCATCAGGGCGGCACAGGCCCCCAGTACGCGCCGCGCTGCAATGTCCGGCGTTGTCACGGGCTGCTCCATGTTCGAGTGATGTGGGTGATCCGTTCCAGTGCGTGAAGTAAAGAGGGAACGAGCCCCAGGACGGGTTCCCTCCGTTACCCGTGAACGCCATCACGTGACAGAACCGCGACAAACGGGCGCCGGACGCGCGGCACACCCCGCCCAACTCGCGCGCCCGCACCACCCGTCCTACCGCCCGCCGTACAACTCCCCGTACGACGGCCACACTCCGCCCGGCCCTGCCACCGGCTCCGCGGCCCGCACCGCCCGCACGATCGCGCGCGTCACCAGGTCCGCACCGGCCACGAGCACCTCGTTGAGCGCCAGCGGATTCTCCGCGTCGAGCGGGCGGGCCCCGGTGGCCAGCGTGAACACCGTGTCGCCGTCGTGCAGCAGGTGCACCGGCCGCACAGCCCGCGCGATGCCGTCGTGCGCCGTGCCCGCCACCTTCTGCGCCTGCGCCTTGGTGAGGTCCGCGTCGGTCGCGACCACCGCGAGCGTCGTGTTGAGCGGCGGAGGCGTGCCCGCACCGGCCGACTCGGCGAGCTCGGCCAGACGCCGCAGCGCCGCCTCGTGCACCCGCTCCCGCGGGTAGTCCACGCGCCCCTGGAACAACTCCCCGTACAGCACCCCCGTCTCCGGATCCGCCACCGCCCCCGCGGAGTTCACCACCACCAGCGCGGCCACCGTGATCCCCGAACCGAGGACCGCGCTCGCGGTCCCCACCCCGCCCTTGAGCCGTCCGGCCACGGCGCCCGTGCCCGCACCCACGCACCCTTCCGGCACCCGCGCCCCCGGCGCGCTCGCCGCGGCCGCCTCGACCGCCGCACGGCCCGTCGCCGCGTCCGGGCGGGCCCGGAAGTCGCCGCCGCGCCCGAGGTCGAAGACGCACGCGGCGGGCACCACCGGCACCACATGCGCCGGATCCGCCCCGACCGGCACCCCGCGCCGCTGCTCCTCCAGCCAGGCCATGACCCCGGACGCGGCGTCGAGTCCGTACGCGCTGCCTCCGGTCAGTACGACGGCGTCGACCTTCCGCACCAGGTTGCGGGGGTCGAGGGCGTCGGTCTCCTTGGTGCCGGGACCCCCTCCGCGCACGTCCACGGCGGCGGTGGCACCGCCCTCGGGGGCGAGAACGACCGTGGTGCCGGTGAGCCAGCCGTCCCCGCGGCGGGCGGCGTGCCCCACCCGCAGCCCGGCGACGTCCGTCAATGCGTCAACTGTCATGACGGCCAGTCTGGCCCACCGGCCCGGCGCCTCCCCGGAGTTCAGGCCGCCGGTGCCGCGGCGTCCGCCCGCCGCTCGCGCGCCGCCGTGCGCGCCGTCAGCACCACGTCGGTCGCCACCGCCGCCGCCGACACGATCCCCGCCGCGAACACCGCCCAGCCGCCCAGGAAGGTGCAGCAGATCACCACCAGCGCCGTGCCCGGAAGTATCAGTTGCTGGACGATTCCGACCTTGAAGTGCCGTGCGTGCAGCAGCCAGACCGACAGCAGGAACAGGGCCGTCGGCAGGGTCACGGCCGCCGAGGCGGCCGGCGCCGAGATGTGTGCCTTGCCGACCGCCTGCTGCACCGCCACCTCCAGACCGGCGCCTATCGCGGCGGCCGAGGCGAAGATGAAGTAGTGCCCGTACCCCCACAGGAACGCCCGCTTGCTGGTGCGCAGATGGCCGTGGATGGGCACCACGAAGTAGATCCACCACGCCGAGAAGACGATCAGCAGGCCGCCCGCCGCGATCGACAGCACCTCGACCAGCGCGCCGTGCTCGCTCACCGCCGACTTCACGGCGACCGTGGCCGCGGCGATCGTCTCACCGAGCACGATGATCGTGAACAGGCCGTACCGCTCGGCGATGTGGTGGGGGTGCCAGTTGGTCTGGCTGCTGCGCTCCGCGTGCAGTGGCACGTACAGTTCCGCCATTACCATCACCAGGAACAGCCAGGGCCGCGCGGGCTCGGGCAGCACCACCAGCCCCACCCAGCCGATCTGGCAGAGCAGAACGCCCCCCGCGTAGCGGAGCGTCGTGGTTCTCTCCTCGCCCGAGGCGGACCTCGCCGCTCTCAGCCACTCCGCGGCCATCGCGAGCCGCATGATCACGTAGCCGATCAGGACCAGCAGCCAGTCGTGGTGCTCGAACGCCCGGGAGACACCGGCCGCCAGCACCAGGACGCCGCCGATCTGGAGGAGGGTGACGATCCGGTAGAGCACGTCGTCGTTGTCGTACGCCGAGGCGAACCACGTGAAGTTCATCCACGCCAACCAGATGGAGAAGAACACCATCGCGTAGTTGAGGATCCCCTCGCCCACGTGCCCCGCGATCACGAAGTGCACCAGCTCGACGCCGGCCTGCGCGATGGCCACCACGAAACACAGGTCGAAGAAGAGCTCGAGCGGGGAGGAGACGCGGTGCGCCTCGTCGACCGCGCGAGCGGTGAGGCGCCGCAGGGGCCCCTGGGACTGCGGTGCACCCGGAGAACCGGGCGCCTGAGCGGAAGTCGACGTCATACGTCCCAGGAGATCAGAAAACCAGAACAAATTCTTGTGAACGGAATCACAAGCAATGTGGGGGCCGTACCCTGGAGGTATGAGCAGCACCCTCGCACCCGAGCCGCGCGACCCCAAGGCCGCGCTCGTCTTCGACGACCCGTTGAACCAGCAGTCCTCGGACGACACCGACCGGGGGTGGGGCGAGAGGCCGGACGGCGACAGCGCCGCCGACCTCAAGCGCTTCCTCGACGAGAAGCCGCCCCACCACCTCTGAGCCGCCCAAGGGGGTGCCGTTAGCTCTCGCGCCCCGACCCGCGCTGTGCGACCAGCGCGTCGCGGATCTCCTTGAGCACCTCCAGCTCGCTCACCTCGATGACCTCGCGCGTGCCCTCCTTCGCCTTCTTCCGGGCCTCCTGGGCCGCGAGGTACCTGGACATGGGCAGGACCATGAGGAAGTAGACGACCGCAGCGGTGATCACGAAGGTGAGCGTGGCGCCGAGGACGGAACCCCACAGGATCGGCACACCCTCCTTGACCGTGCCGTCCGCGGCCACCGAACACGGGTCCTTGAGACACGAGCTGTAGTGGTCCAGGTTCTGCGTGCCGATCGCCCCGACCAGCGGGTTGATGATCCCCTTCACCACCGAGTTGACGATGTTCGTGAAGGCGGCACCGATGACCACCGCGACTGCCAGGTCGATGACGTTGCCACGCATCAGGAAGGCCTTGAAGCCCTGCCAGACGCTCGGCTCCCTCTTCTCGCTCACCTCGGGGACTCTCCTCACATGCACAGGTCGTGGAACGATGCGCTCCGCAACCTACGGCACCCTGAGGCCGCTGTGTCCAATTCCCCAACTTGACCGAGGGACTTGACAGAAAGCTTGTTGAAAAGAGACTGACGGAGTTCACCCCAGCGTCACCGCCAGCCGTGCCGTCGCGCTCGCACCGACGAGCCGGGCCGCCGTGGCGCGCGGCACTGACAGTACGACCAGCGCCCCGCTCCCGGACGCCCCGTCGACCGCCGTGTCCAGGGACTCGGGCAGCCTCGCCACCCGCGCCCCGCGCGCGAGCACTTGGGCGCCGCCCCCGGTGGACGCGTCCTCGGCGGCGATCACGTCGACCCGGTCGCCGGGGCGCAGCAGCCGGACGGCGTCGGCGTCGGCGATCCGCACCGGTGCGCGCACCACGTCCGCAGGCCCGTGCCGTCGTACGGGCTTCGCGGCCGGGTGCCCGCGGGGCCGTTCGGTGTCGTGCGCTTCGGTCACCGACCCCGGACCGGCCGCCACGAGCGCGGCCGCGGTGACCGCGAGGCCGGCCGCGAGGGCCCGCCGGCGATGCCGTACGAGCCGCTGCAGCTGATACCGCCCGCCGCGCACCCGCAGGGGCGCGAAGTGCGGGACCTCGCAGGTCGCGGGGGCGTCGGTACCCAGCGGACGCGGGAGACGGAGCGGGGGTGGGAAGGACGGGGGAGGTACCGGGGAGGAGGGCGTGGGGGACGCGGGAGTGGGGGACGACGACGTCATGGGCACGGGGATCACCGCCTGCGAGGAGGGTTCGGCTTGCCCTGCCACGATGACGCCTCGCGCCGAAGTCCGCCGGAGCCGGTGAGCTACCGGCCGGTTGTGGACAACTCGCCCACCCGAACGAGGAGTTCCGCGCCCCGCCGGCCGCTGGCCGCCGCCCTCCGCCCCCGGCCCCCGTCCCCGGCCGCCGTTCCCCGTCCCCGGCCGCCTCTCGCCTCCCCGGCCGCATCTCGTCGGCTGCGCCCGCCTCTCGCAGGCTGCGCCACCCCGCTCCTCTCCTCACCTCTCCTTGCCTCTCCTCACCTCACGGCAGCTCGAACCCCGGGTCCATCCCCCCGAGCGCGTTCGCGCACAGGCAGTCCCGCGCGTCCGTCTCCGGCAGTGCGGCGACCGCGTCGAACAGCACTCCGCGCAGCCGGTCCACGTTGTCCGCGAACACGCGCAGCACCTCGTCGTGGGAGACGCCCTCGCCGGTCTCGGCGCCGGCGTCGAGGTCGGTGACGAGGGTCAGGGACGTGTAGCAGAGCTCCAGTTCACGGGCGAGCGCCGCCTCGGGGTGGCCGGTCATGCCGACCACGGACCAGCCCTGCGCCTGGTGCCAGAGCGATTCGGCGCGGGTCGAGAAGCGGGGGCCCTCGACCACGACGAGCGTGCCGCCGTCCACCGCTTCCCAGTCACGGCCGCGGGCGGCCTTGAGCGCGGCGGCCCGTCCGGCGGGGCAGTACGGGTCGGCCATGGACACGTGGACCACGTTGGGCACCGTGCCGTCGGGCAGCGGCAGCCCGTCGAAGTAGGTCTGCGCGCGGGACTTGGTGCGGTCCGCGAACTGGTCCGGCACGAGCAGGGTGCCGGGGCCGTACTCGGGGCGCAGTCCGCCCACCGCGCAGGGGCCGAGGACCTGCCGGACGCCGACCGAGCGCAGGGCCCACAGGTTGGCCCGGTAGTTGATGCGGTGCGGGGGCAGGTGGTGACCGCGGCCGTGCCGGGGCAGGAAGGCGACCCGTCGGCCGGCGACCTCGCCGAGGAAGAGGGAGTCGCTGGGCGACCCGTAGGGGGTGTCCACCTGGACCTCGGTCACGTCCTCGAGGAACGAGTAGAAGCCCGAGCCGCCGATCACACCGATGTCTGCGTTCGCCATGACGAGCACATTAGCTGGCGGCGAAAACCGGGGGGAGCCGGTGTCGGCGGGGGGAGCCGTGGGAGTACACCGAGGACCCCGCCGTCGTACGACGACAGGGTCCGGGAAGGGAGAACCGGGAAGAACTCAGGCAGCGGAGCTGTTGGCCGAGCTCGACGAGGACGTCGACGCCGACGAGGAGGCCGACGACGACGTGGACGAGGTCGTGGACGGCTTCGCGTCGGACGACGAGCCGCTCGCCTTCGACGCCGGGCTGCTGCTCGACGTGGCGCCGCGGGAGTCGTTGCGGTAGAAACCGGAGCCCTTGAAGACAATGCCGACAGCGGAGAACACCTTCTTCAGGGGGCCACCGCAGTTGGGGCACACGGTGAGGGGGTCGTCGGTGAACTTCTGCACCGCCTCGAGACCCTCGCCGCACTCCTTGCACTGGTACTGGTAGGTCGGCACTGTCTTCCTCCTGGCACTCTCACTTGATGAGTGCTAACGATGGTCCATAGTGACGTATTCCCGGGGATCAGTCCACCGTGACCGGCACGCGGTGACCGACGCCACGTGCGACCGTGCGGTTCCGGGGCCGGACGATCAGCCGCGAGCGCAGCGCCACCAGGGTGACCAGCGCCAGCACGGTCCCGGCCATCGGCACCAGGAATCCGGCGCCGCCCCACAGGCGGTCCTCCAGCTGTCCGGCGGCCGTGACGGCGGCGGCCTGGCCGAGCGCGACAGCGCCGGTCAGCCAGGTGAACGCCTCGGTGCGGGCGCCGGCCGGGACCAGCGCCTCGACCAGCGTGTAGCCGGTGATCAGGGCGGGCGCGATGGACATGCCGACCAGCAGGCCGAGGCCGGCCAGCAGCAGCACCGAGTGCGCCGTCCACAGCGCGGACGCGGTCAGCGCGAGCGCCGCGTAGCCCACCAGCAGGCGCCGCCGCGGGGCGACCTTCCAGGCGATCGCGCCGCAGGCGACGCCGGAGAGCATGTTGCCCGCGGCGAAGACGCCGTACAGGACGCCGTTCAGGCCGGGCTCGCCGATCGACTCGGTGAACGCGGCCAGCGAGACCTGCATGCCGCCGAAGACCGACCCGATGCCCAGGAAGGTCACCACCAGCACGCGTACGCCCGGGATGCGCAGGGCGGGGGTGTGCTCCACGCGCGCGTGCTCGTTCCGGCCGGTCACCGGCGGCTGCGTGCTCTTCTGCGCGGCGAACAGCAGACCGCCGACGAGGGTCAGCGCGGCCTCCGTGACCAGGCCCGCGGAGGGGGTCACGGTGGTGCACAGGGCGGTCGCGAGCAGGGGGCCGACGACGAAGGTCAGCTCGTCCGTGACGGACTCGAAGGCCGCGGCGGTGGCCATCAGGGGCGAGCCCTGGAGCTTCACGCCCCAGCGGGCCCGCACCATGGGGCCGACCTGCGGCACCGAGGCACCGGTCGGCACGGCCGCCGCGAACAGCGCCCACAGGGGGGCGTGCGCCAGGGCGAGCGCGGTCAGGGACAGGCCGGACACCGCGTGCACGAGGAGGCCGGGGATCAGCACCGCGCGCTGGCCGTGGCGGTCGGCGAGGCGGCCGCCGTAGGGCGCGAACAGCGCCATGGAGACACCGGTGACGGCCGCGGCGGCGCCCGCGGCGCCGTACGAACCGGTGGTGTGCTGCACGAGCAGCACGATGGAGATCGTGAGCATCGCGAACGGCTGGCGCGCCGCGAAGCCGGGCAGCAGGAACGTCCAGGCGCCGCGGGTGCGCAGCAGTTGGAGGTATCCCGGGCGGGGGGCGGCCGGGGAGGTGTTCTCCGGTGCGGTGGTGGTGACCGTGGATCCCACGGCCCGTGCCTTTCTGCCGCCTGGTAGCGGGGCCCCGTTGCGGGCCCGGGTGCCGAGAGCTGTCCTCTTGCGCGGACTGCGGTAGATACCGGAGATACGGCGCCCACGATGGGTGGGGGCGTCTCGGCCGCCATACGGTCGCGCCAGCTCTGCGTCAGGCAGAGTTGGTTCGATCAGGGTGCCTTCATCGTACAGGGGAGTGGCGTTCGTGCGACTGTGAAAACGAGCACCACAGGGTGGGTCACCTGGGATTCAGCGGGGCATGAACGACGCTCCGACAAGTGCGTGAACAAACAACAGTGTGAACGGGAACGTCTGGCGAGAGCTTCCCGAAACATCTAGCGAGAGCTTCCCGCCCCGGGTCCGTCGAGGCCCAGCCAGCCCGCGAGCTTGCCGCCGTGGCCGACCGCGCGCAGTCGCCGTTCCGCCGCGTCGCGGACGGGGTCCGTGGCGACCACGAGCAGTTCGTCCCCGCGCCGCAGCACGGTCGTGGGCAGCGGCACGAACGATTCCTCCTCGCGCACGACGAGGGTGACGGCGGCCCCGGGCGGCAGCCGCAGTTCGGCCACCTCCACGCCGTGCATCCGCGAGCCCTCGGGGATCGCGACGGACAGCAGATGCCCGCGCAGCCGCTCCAGGGGCGCCGACTCGATGCCGAGGTCGGAGGCCTCGCCGTCCTCGCCGAGCCGAAGTGCGCGCGCCAGCCAGGGCAGGGTCGGCCCCTGGACGAGGGTGTAGACGACGACCAGGACGAAGACGATGTTGAAGACGTGCCGGCTGCCCGGGACGCCGTTCACCATCGGGATGGTGGCCAGGATGATGGGCACGGCGCCGCGCAGGCCCGCCCATGACATGAGCGCCCGTTCCGGCCACGGCACTCGGAACGGCGCGAGGCTCAGCACCACGCTCAGCGGGCGGGCGACCACGGTCAGCACCAGCCCGATGACCAGGGCCGGCCAGAAGTCGTCGATCAGGTCGTGCGGGGCGACGAGCAGGCCGAGCAGGACGAACATGCCGATCTGGGCGATCCAGCCGAGCCCCTCGGCGAAGCCGCGGGTGGCCGGCCAGTGCGGGAGCTTGGCGTTGCCGAGGACCATCGACGCCAGGTAGACGGACAGGAAGCCGCTGCCGTGTCCGAGCGCGCCGGCCGCGTACGCGGTGACGGCGATCGCCATCACGGCGATCGGGTAGAGGCCGGAGGCGGGCAGGGCGACGCGCTTGAGGGCCCAGGCGCCGGCCCAGCCGACCACGAGGCCGGTGGCGGTGCCGATGGCCAGTTCCAGCGCGATCCGGCCGAGCAGCAGGTACCAGTGTTCGATGGGGCCGGCCGTGGAGAAGGCGACGACCAGGATGACCACCGGGGCGTCGTTGAACCCGGACTCCGCCTCCAGCGTGCCCGTCACGCGCGCGGGCAGGGGGATCTTCCGCAGGACCGAGAAGACGGCCGCCGCGTCCGTCGAGGAGACCACCGCACCGACGATGAGTGCCTGCCGCCAGTCCAGCCCGACCAGATAGTGCGCGCCGGCCGCCGTGACCCCGACGCTGATCGCGACACCCGCCGTGGCCAGGACGGAGGCCTGGCCGAGGACCGGCCGGATCTCCTTCCACTTCGTGCCCAGACCACCCTCGGCGAGGATCACGACCAGGGCCGCGTACCCGATGACCTGGGTCATCGCGGCGTTGCTGTAGTGGACGTGGCCGATGCCGTCCTGGCCGATGAGGACGCCGATGCCCAGGTAGATGAGCAGGCTGGGGAGCCCGCTGCGCGAGGAGATCCGCACCGCCGCGACGGCGATCAGGAGGACGAGGGCGCTGACGAGCAGGAGCTGGTTGAGGTGGTGGACAGTCAGCGGCGGTTCCCTTCCTTGGCCCGCGCGGGACGCGGGGCGCACGTACACAAGATCCGAGGCTGCGGCGCACCGCACCCAAGTAGTTCGTTATCTTACCTAACTGTTGACGCTTTCTTGACGCTCGGCGAGGCAAGATCGAACGCTCGTGCCCGCCGGTTCCCCGGTCCGCGTCAAGCGGCTCGGGGCCCTGCGCCTATGGTTGCTCCAGCGCTCATTCAAAGTCACAGCCCGACCTGCCGCTCGCGTTAGGACAGCAAGGACAGCGATGCCCCCCAACACCACCGCCACAACGGGTGACAAGCCCGGCAAGTCCGGCAGGAAGAAGGGGCGCAAAGCCCGACTTATCGTGCTGGTGCTCGTCCTGGCCATCGTCGGAGGCATCGCCTACGGGGGGTACTGGTCGATCGGCACCGTGCGCGCCTCCTTCCCGCGGACCGAGGGTGAGATCACCCTCGACGGACTCTCGGGACCCGTCGACGTCAAGCGGGACGGCTACGGCATCCCGCAGATCTACGCCTCGTCCGACGAGGACCTGTTCATGGCGCAGGGCTACGTCCAGGCGCAGGACCGGTTCTACGAGATGGACGTGCGCCGCCACATGACGTCCGGGCGCCTGTCCGAGATGTTCGGCAAGGGTCAGGTCGACAACGACGCGTTCCTGCGCACCCTCGGCTGGGACCGTGTGGCCAAGGAGGAGTACGACACCAAGCTGTCGGCCTCCACCAAGAAGTACCTCGACGCGTACGCCGAGGGAGTCAACGCCTACCTGCAGGGCAAGGACGGCAAGGACATCTCCCTGGAGTACGCGGCCCTGGGCCTCACCAACGACTACAAGCCCGCGAAGTGGACCCCGGTCGACTCGGTCGCCTGGCTGAAGGCGATGGCCTGGGACCTGCGCGGCAACATGCAGGACGAGATCGACCGCGCGCTGATGACCAGCCGCCTCGGCCCGCAGCAGATCCAGGACCTGTACCCGCAGTACCCGGACGGCCGCAACAAGCCGATCGTGCAGGACGGCCAGTACGACGAGCTGACCAAGAGCTTCCAGCAGAGCGGCGCCCCGAACGGCGTGCGCAACGACGTCACGAGCGGGACCGGCACGACCGGGACCGGCACGAGCGGCACCCAGGGCGGCGGCGCCACGAGCGGCTCTCAGGGCACGACCGGCACGACCGGCTCCTCGACCTCGGCCTCGTCCGGTTCGGGGCTCACGAGCCAGCTGGGGGGCCTCTACAAGGTCCTGGACAACATTCCCACCGCCGTCGGAGTGAACGGCCAGGGCATCGGCTCCAACTCCTGGGTCGTCTCCGGGCAGCACACGATCACCGGGCACCCGCTGCTCGCCAACGACCCGCACCTGTCCCCGTCGTTGCCGTCCGTCTGGTACCAGATGGGCCTGCACTGCCGGACCGTCTCCAGCAAGTGCCAGTTCGACGTCGCGGGTTACACGTTTGCCGGGATGCCCGGTGTGATCATCGGTCACAACGCGGACATCGCCTGGGGCATGACGAACTCCGGGGTCGACGTCACCGACCTCTACCTGGAGAAGCTCTCCGGCGACGGCTACCAGTACGACGGCAAGGTGCGGCCCTTCAGGACCCGCGAGGAGACGATCAAGATCGCCGGCGGCGGCTCCAAGAAGATCGTCGTGCGCCAGACCGCCGACGGGATGCCGCTGCTGTCCGACCGTGACGACGAACTCGTCCAGGTCGGCAAGCGGGCCACCGTCACCACCGCGGCACCCGACCGCGGCGACGGCTACGGCATCGCCCTGAGGTGGACCGCGCTCGACCCGGGCACCTCCATGGACGCCGTGTTCGCCATGGACAAGGCGTCCGGCTGGAGCGAGTTCCGGTCCGCGGCCGCGCTCTTCGACGTGCCCTCGCAGAACCTCGTCTACGCCGACTCCGAGAACATCGGCTACACCCTGCCCGGCAAGATCCCCGCCCGCACCTCGGCGGACAGCGGCTCCGTCCCGGCGCCGGGCTGGGACTCGAAGTACCGCTGGACGGGCTTCGTCCAGCAGAACGAGCTGCCGTACGAGTACAACCCCAAGCGGGGCTTCATCGTCACCGCCAACCAGGCCGTCATCGGCCAGGACAAGTACCCGTACACGCTGACCACCGACTGGGGCTACGGCACCCGCAGCCAGCGCATCACCGACCTGATCGAGTCCAAGATCAAGGACGGCGGCAGGATCTCCACCGACGACATGCGTCAGATGCAGCTGGACAACAGCAGTGAGATCGCCAAGCTCCTGGTGCCCGAGCTGCTGAAGATCAACCTGCCGGACAAGAACGTCCGCGAGGCCCAGAAGCTGCTGGAGGGCTGGGACTACACCCAGGACGCCGACTCGGCCGCGGCCGCGTACTTCAACGCCGTCTGGCGCAACATCCTCAAGCTCGCCTTCGGCAACAAGCTCCCCAAGGAACTGCGCGTCAAGGGCCAGTGCCTGTGGGTCGACAAGATCGACAACACCGGTCCGGTGGACGAGGACACCAAGGTGCGCGAGTGCGGCAAGCGCGACGCCGACCAGGCGCAGCCGGACGGCGGCGACCGCTGGTTCGAGGTCGTGCGCCAGCTGATGGACAAGCCGGACAGCGACTGGTGGAAGACGCCGAAGGTGTCGTCCACCCGCCCGGGGGCGGAGAACCGGGACCAGCTGTTCGAGCGCGCCATGATCGACGCCCGCTGGGAGCTGACCGCCAAGCTCGGCAAGGACATCGACACCTGGAGCTGGGGCCGGCTGCACCGCCTGTTCCTGAAGAACCAGACCCTCGGCACCGAGGGCCCCGAGTTCCTCCAGTACATCCTCAACCGCGGCCCCTGGAAGCTCGGCGGCGGCGAGGCCACCGTCAACGCGACCGGCTGGAACGCCGCCGGCGGCTACGGCGTCGTCTGGGTGCCGTCGATGCGGATGGTGGTCAACCTGGCCGACCTCGACAAGTCCAAGTGGATCAACCTGACGGGTGCCTCGGGCCACGCCTACAGCGCCCACTACACCGACCAGACCGGCAAGTGGGTCAAGGGCGAGCTGCTGCCCTGGTCGTTCTCCGGCAAGGCGGTCGACAAGAGCACGAGCGACACCCTCGTCCTCAAGCCGTGACCCGCTGACGGCACACCTGCCGAACACCCGCCGAAATGGCCCTCCACGCACGCGTGGAGGGCCATTTCGCATGAGCCGTGAGCCGTGAGCCGTGAGCCGTGAGCCGTGAGTCGTGAGCCGAGTCGCGAACTGTGACCTCTGAGGCGTGAGAGGCGCGAGGTGCGGGGACAGGATCGAGGGTGCGGACGGGATCAGGGGCTCGTGAAGCGGCGCACGCCCGACGGCGTCACCACCGCGTGCACCGGACGGTCGTGCGCCTCCGCCGGTACCCGTGCGACGACCTCCGTGTCGTACAGGAGCACCACGAGCGCCGGACGGGCCCGCACGCGCTCCAGGCGCGCGAGCACGCGGTCGTACGAGCCTCCGCCGCGCCCCAGCCGCATCCCGAGCGCGTCGACCGCGAGCCCCGGCAGCAGGACGACGTCCGCGCCGTTCACCGCGTCGGGGCCGAGGCGCGCTCCCGAGGGTTCGAGCAGTGCCATTTTTCCGCCGTGCCGGACCCGTGCGAGGGAGTCCGGGCCGGTGTACTCGCCCCAGTCGAGGTCGTTGTCGGGCAGCAGCGCGGGAAGCAGCACGCGCACGCCCCGCGCCCGCAGCGCCTCCAGCAGCGCGAGCGTGCCGGGCTCGGTGCCGACGGAGACGTACGCCGCCACCGTGCGCGCACGCGCCAGTTCGGGCAGTTCGAGGGCCCGTTCGGCCAGCGCGTCGCCCGTTGCGCGGACGACATCCTCCGTCAACCTGTTCCTCACCGCGAGGAACTCCCGCCGCCACATTCGCTTGTCAGGCTCGGCCGTGCGTCCGTCGTGTTCCACTGGTCGCTCTGCATCCTTCTCGATGTGCTCATATGTGGGCGAAGTGACCGGAGCCGCAGATTCACCGCAAAGGCACCGGATAAGGTTGCGGGCATGACTCAGTCGCACCCCAGGATCAGCAAGGCTGTCATTCCCGCAGCAGGTCTCGGTACCCGGTTCCTGCCGGCCACCAAGGCCACTCCGAAGGAGATGCTGCCGGTTGTCGACAAGCCGGCGATCCAGTACGTGGTCGAGGAGGCCGTGTCGGCGGGGCTCGACGACGTCCTCATGATCACCGGACGCAACAAGCGTCCCCTGGAGGACCACTTCGACCGCAACTACGAGCTGGAATCGGCGCTCCAGAAGAAGGGTGACGCCGGCCGGCTCGCGAAGGTGCAGGAGTCCAGCGACCTGGCCACCATGCACTACGTGCGCCAGGGCGACCCCAGGGGTCTCGGCCACGCCGTGCTGTGCGCCGCCCCGCACGTCGGCCACGAGCCCTTCGCCGTCCTCCTCGGCGACGACCTGATCGACCCCCGTGACCCCCTGCTCCAGCGCATGATCGAGATCCAGGAGCGGCACGGCGGCAGCGTGGTCGCCCTCATGGAGGTCGCCCCCGAGCAGATCCACCTCTACGGCAGCGCGGCCGTGGAGGCCACCGCCGACAGCGACGTCGTCAAGGTGACCGGCCTGGTCGAGAAGCCGGACCCGGCGGACGCCCCGTCGAACTACGCGATCATCGGCCGTTACGTCCTCGACCCGCACATCTTCGACATACTCCGCAAGACCGAGCCGGGTCGCGGCGGCGAGATCCAGCTCACCGACGCGCTCCAGCAACTGGCCCAGGACGAGAAGGTCGGCGGCCCGGTGCACGGTGTCGTCTTCAAGGGCCGCCGTTATGACACCGGCGACCGTGGCGACTACTTGCGTGCCATTGTCAGGCTGGCATGCGAACGTGAAGACCTGGGCCCGGACTTCCGGACCTGGCTTCGCACGTACGTAGCCGAGGAGATGCAAGAGAGTTGAGCAGCGCCGCGTCCCGCCCCGCCGGCCCGGACCACCTCTGGTCGGTGGACGAGCACCTGGAGGACATCCTCAACACCGTCCGTCCGCTCGACCCCATCGAGCTGCAACTCCTCGACGCCCAGGGCTGCGTCCTGGTCGAGGACGTGATGGTGCCGGTGTCCCTGCCCCCGTTCGACAACAGCTCCATGGACGGGTACGCGGTGCGGGTCGCGGATGTCGCGGGCGCGAGCGAGGAGTTCCCGGCCGTCCTCGAAGTCGTCGGGGACGTCGCGGCGGGCGCCGCCGACCTCGTCCACGTCGGCCCCGGGCAGGCCGCGCGCATCATGACCGGCGCCCCGCTGCCGCCCGGCGCCGAGGCCGTCGTCCCCGTCGAGTGGACCGACGGTGGACTCGGCGAGGGACCCGTGAGCGGGATGCGGGCCGGCACTCTGGCCCCTGAGGGCGCCGAGGGGCAGGTGCGCGTGCACCGCCCCGCCGAGGCACGCGCGCACGTGCGCGCCAAGGGCAGCGACGTGAAGGCCGGCGACCGCGCCCTGGAGGCGGGCACGATCCTGGGCCCGCCGCAGATCGCCCTGCTCGCCGCGATCGGCCGGGGCACCGTCCGTGTGCGCCCCCGCCCGCGCGTGGTCGTCATGTCCACCGGCAGCGAACTCGTCCAGCCCGGCGAGGCACTGGGCAACGGCCAGATCTACGACTCCAACAGCTTCGCCCTCACCGCGGCCGCCCGCGACGCGGGCGCCATCGCCTACCGGGTCGGCGCCGTCGCCGACGACGCCGACACCCTGCGCTCCACCATCGAGGACCAACTCGTCCGCGCGGACCTGATGGTGACCACGGGCGGCGTGAGCGTCGGCGCGTACGACGTCGTCAAGGAGGCGCTGTCGCACGTCGGCGACGAGGACGAGGCGGGCAGCGGCGTCGAGTTCCGCAAGCTCGCCATGCAGCCCGGCAAGCCCCAGGGCTTCGGCTCCATCGGCCCCGACCACACCCCCCTGCTGGCCCTGCCCGGCAACCCCGTGTCGTCGTACGTCTCCTTCGAGCTGTTCGTCCGCCCCGCGATCCGCACCCTCATGGGCCTGGACGACGTCCACCGGCCCCGCACCCGCGCCACCCTGCGAGCGGAGAAGGCACTCAGCTCGCCCCAGGGGCGCCGGCAGTTCCTGCGCGGGACGTACGCCGACGGCGAGGTGACCCCCGTCGGCGGCGCCGGCTCCCATCTGATCGCGGCGCTGGCCCACGCCGACGCGCTGATCGTCCTTCCCGAGGACAGGGACTCCGCCGAGCCCGGCACGGAGGTCGAGGTCGTCCTGCTCGGCTGACCGCCGACCGGCCGACCAACTGGCCGCTGACCGGCAGACCAGCCGCCCTCCGACCGGCCGCACACGCGCGTGCGGCCGGTCCCGGCCTGCCCGAGGGTCCTGCCCCGCTGCCCGCCCCGAGTTGGCGGTACCGTGTCGCGCACAACAGGCCTGTGCCCCGCATGGCGACGGGCCGTGACCGGGAAGCGCCACACACCATGAGTACGCAGGACCGACTGACGCACCTCGACGACGCGGGCGCGGCCCGTATGGTCGACGTCTCCGGGAAGGACGTCACAGCCCGCACCGCCCGCGCGAGCGGCAGGGTCCTGGTGTCACCGCGCGTGATCGAGCTGCTGCGGGGCGGGGGTGTACCCAAGGGTGACGCCCTGGCCACCGCGCGCATCGCCGGGATCATGGGCGCCAAGCGCACCCCGGACCTGATCCCGCTGTGCCACCCGTTGTCGGTGTCCGGTGTGACACTGGATCTGTCGGTCGCGGACGACGCCGTGGAGATCACGGCGACGGTGAAGACGACGGACCGCACGGGCGTGGAGATGGAGGCGCTCACCGCCGTGGCGGTCGCCGGGCTGACCGTGATCGACATGGTGAAGGCGGTCGACAAGGGAGCGGTCATCACGGACGTGCGCGTGGAGGAGAAGACGGGCGGCAAGTCGGGTCACTGGAGCCGGGCATGACCTACCGCGCTCTGGTGGTCACCGCCTCGAACAGGGCTTCCGCCGGGGTCTACGAGGACCGGGGAGGCCCCCTGGTCGCCGACGGCCTCAAGGGCTTCGGCTTCGACGTCGACGGCCCCCAGGTGGTCCCGGACGGGGCACCCGTGGAGGCGGCGCTGCGCGCCGGTGTCGACGCCGGGTACGACGCCGTGGTCACCACCGGCGGCACCGGCATCTCGCCCACGGACCGCACGCCCGAGGCGACCCGCGCGGTGATCGACTACGAGGTGCCGGGCATCGCGGAGGCGATCCGCGCGTTCGGCCGGGAGAAGGTGCCGACCGCCGCCCTGTCCCGGGGCCTGGCCGGAGTGGCGGGCCGGACGCTGATCGTCAATCTGCCCGGCTCCACCGGCGGGGTGAAGGACGGCCTCGCCGTCCTTCAGCCGCTGCTGACGCACGCCGTCGAGCAGATCCGCGGCGGCGACCACGCGAGACCCAGCGGGGGTGCGAGCTGAACAGCCCATCCTGGCCCGTCGTGCTGGCGGACGGAGATGTCGTCCTCCGGCCGATAAAGCTGCGCGACCAGCGGGCCTGGCGCGAGGTGAACCGGCGCAACCGGGAGTGGCTGCGCCCTTGGGAGGCGACCATTCCGCCGCCCACGCCGAGCGGGCCGATCACGCACCGGCCGACCTACCGGCAGATGGTCCGGCACCTGCGCTCCGAGGCGAGCGGGGGCCGGATGCTGCCGTTCGTCGTCGAGTACCAGGGGCGCCTCGTCGGGCAGTTGACGGTCGCCGGGATCACCTGGGGATCGATGTGCTCGGGGCACATCGGCTACTGGGTGGACGAGGGCGTGGCCGGGCACGGGGTGATGCCGACGGCCGTCGCGCTCGTGGTGGACCACTGTTTCCGCACCGTCGGGCTGCACCGCATCGAGGTCTGCATTCGCCCCGAGAACCGGCCCAGCCGCCGGGTCGTGGAGAAACTCGGATTCCGCGAGGAGGGGCTGCGCCCACGATATCTGCACATCGACGGAGCCTGGCGCGACCATCTCGTCTACGCCCTCACGGCGGAAGAAGTGCCCGAGGGGTTGCTCGCACGCTGGCAGCGGGCACGCTCCCACAGGGCGTCGCACACGCAGGACAGTCCGGGCAGCCCCATGTAGCTGCGAAGAGGGGGTCCGGGAGAGGCAGTCCGGAAGGGCCGGTCGCGAACAGCGTCGGGAATTGAATATGTGTTCGAAATTGACCGGTCGCCGACTGTCTCGAGGGCATTCAATTCGCGACTTCGGTGGTCCGCTGATCGCATCGGTCGCAAAAAAAGCTCGAAATATCAGCCAGATCGTGCGACACACCGGCCCAATTGGCAGATGGCCTCACGCAAACCCCTCTACCGTGTGAGGCGTGAGCAGCAGCGGCCTCATCTACGCAGTCATTGTCGGGGCCTGGGCCGCCTACTTGGTGCCTATGTGGCTCCGTAGGCAGGACGAGCTGAACGAGGCCCGTCCGACGGAACGCTTCAGTACCGCCATCCGGCTGCTGTCCGGACGGGCGGGGATGGAGCGCCGGTACGCCAGGGACCTGCGGGCGCGCTCCACCCGGGAGGGGGAGCAGGACGCCGGCGACCCGGACGCCGTCACCGACTCGGTGGACGTCCGGGCCTTCGCCATGCCTCCGACCCGCCGTCAGGTCCGTGCGGAGGCCGAGCCGGAGGCGCCCGGGCGGACGGAACCGGCACGCGAGCAGTCGGCGGGTCCGGCACGCGCCCAGGCGGCGGTGCCGGCGCGCGATCAAGCGGCACCGGCCCGCGAACAAGCGGCGGCATCGGCCCGCGACCAAGCGGCGGCACCGGCACCCAAGTCCCCTCCCGCGCCTGCGCGGGGGCGTGTGCCGTCCGACCGGCGAGCACCCTCGGGACAGGCGGCGGCAGCGCGCGCCCAGCGCTCGAAGGTGCTCGCACGCCGGCGGCGCACCACCGTGCTGCTGTTCGTCGCCTTCAGCCTCGGCGCGATCGTCGCCGCCGTCGGCGGACTCGCCTTCCTGTGGGCGCCCGCCGCGCCCGCCGTCCTGCTCAGCACGTACATCGCCTACCTGCGCACGCAGGAGCGCCGCCGCTTCGCCTACCAGATGGACCGCCGGCGCGCCGAGGTCGCGGCCCAGCAGCTGCGGGAGCGCGTACGCCAGCCGCGCCGGCGTGCACCCCTCGCCGCGGACGCCGGCGCGGACGAATCGGACGGGGTCCCAGGACCCGCGACCGACCCCGCACTCTCCGCCTCGCTCGCCGCGGACCGGCGCGCCCTCGTCGAGCAGACCGACCACGCCGAGTGGGTCGACCAGCAGCGCGAGCGCCGGCGGCGGCCCGGCCACGGGGACAGCTGGGACCCGGTGCCGGTGCCCCTGCCCACGTACGTCACCGCACCCGTCGCACCCCGGGCCACCTCCGACGTCGACCTGGGCGCCCCCGACGCCTGGAGCTCGGCGCGCTCCAGCCCGGTCGCGCCGGAGCAGGAGGCGGGCCACGCGCCGGAGCCCTCGGCGGACAAGCCGGCGTCGCCCGACGCCGAGGACAAGCCGACGGACGGCCGCGGCGACGGCCGCCCCCAGGCTCGACGGCGCTCGCGCGGAGCGACCCCCGGCGCCGCCTCGACCCGCCGGGCACGCGAACGCGGACGCACGCCGCTGTTCGACCAGTACGAAGAAGGCGACCGCCCGCGCGCAGCCAACGAGTGACCGGCGTCAACGAGTGGCCCGCGTCAACGAGTGACCGGCGTCAACGAGTGACTCACGGCCGCCGGGTGGCCGTCGTCACGCCGCCGGGGGTACGGGCCGACACCCGGCCCCTGACCAGACCCCTGACCAGTCCGGGAGCGGATTTCCGGGCACCCGGATCGGGATGCTAGAGTTTCACTCGTTGCAAGGGCCTGTGGCGCAGTCCGGTAGCGCACCTCGTTCGCATCGAGGGGGCCAGGGGTTCAAATCCCCTCAGGTCCACGCAGCATGAAGCCCCGGTCGGGAAACCGACCGGGGCTTCAGCACGTTCAGAGCCGCTTCGCGAAGCAGCGGCTGTCCTCGTGGTGACGGTAGTAGCCGAACTTGGTGCAGGGCTCGTACCCGCTCGAGGTGTACAGGGCGATGGCCTCCGGCTGCTTGGTCCCGGTCTCCAGGACCATCCGGACGCGGCCGGCCATGCGGGCGTCCTCCTCCAACGCATCGAGCATGCGGCGGGCCAGGCCCCGGCCGCGCATTCCGTCGACGACGAACATGCGCTTGAGTTCGGCGTCGCCGTCCTCGTTGCCCTGGCCGTTCTCGTCCTGGCTGCGCCAGCCGCCGGTGGCGACCGGGCGGTCGTGCTCGTCGTACGCGATCAGGTAGACGCCCCGGGGCGGGTCGAAGTCCGTGGCGTCGAGGGCGGTCGCGTCGCCGCCGTCGCCGTAGCGCAGGTCGTACTCGGCCTGGACCTCGTCGTTGAGCTTGACGGCGTCGGGATGATCGAAGCGGACGCGGCGTATATTCATGCGAAGAATCGTACTTCTATGCGAACGTGGGGCATCGGACGTTCCCAGTGTGCCGGTATCGTGCCCTGGTGCTGACTGTGACCTCGGTGAACGTGAACGGACTGCGGGCCGCTGCCAAGAAGGGCTTCGTGGAGTGGCTCGCCCAGACCTCCGCGGACGTTGTCTGCCTGCAGGAGGTGCGTGCGGAGGCGCACCAGCTGCCCGAGGAGGTCCGGCAGCCCGACGGCTGGCACGTCGTGCACGCCCCGGCTGCCGCCAAGGGCCGCGCCGGCGTCTCCCTCTACACGCGCCGCGAGCCCGACCGCGTCCGGGTCGGCTTCGGCTCGGCCGAGTTCGACGGCAGCGGACGCTACGTCGAGGCCGACCTGCCCGGCGTCACCGTCGCCTCCCTCTACCTGCCCTCCGGCGAGGTCGGCACCGAGCGGCAGGACGAGAAGGTCCGCTTCATGGACGAGTTCCTCACCCACCTCAAGGACCTGCGCGCACGGGCGGCCGCCGACGGGCGCGAGGTGGTCGTCTGCGGCGACTGGAACATCGCCCACCAGCAGGCCGACCTCAAGAACTGGCGCGGCAACACCAAGAACTCGGGCTTCCTGCCCGAGGAGCGGGACTGGCTCGGCCGTGTCCTCACCGCCGAGGACGGCGGCTACGTCGACGTCGTGCGCACCCTGCACCCCGACGCGGAGGGCCCGTACACCTGGTGGTCGTACCGGGGGCGGGCTTTCGACAATGATTCGGGATGGCGCATCGATTATCAGATCACCACCCCGCGGCTCGCGGGGAAGGCGGTCAAGGGGTTCGTCGAGCGCGCGGCCACGCACGCCGAGCGGTGGTCCGACCACGCGCCGGTGACCGTGGTGTACGACCTGTAGGTCGCGGCGCGCGCTAGTCCCGCTTGTTCAGCCGCCGATCCAGCGCCAGCGACAGTTCCGCCTCCACCACGCTGCGGGCGAGGGGGCGCAGGCGGAGCAGGTCCTCCTCGGGGGCGTGGCGGAGGATGAGGTCGGTGAAGAGTTCGGCCAGGGCGTCGGCGTGTTCGCGGACGCGCCGGCCGGCGGTGAGGACCTCGGCGAGGGGGATGCCCTCGCGGACCAGGGCCGAGGAGACGTCGAGCAGGCGGCGGCTGATGTGGACGATCTCGTCGCCGTCGGTGCCGAGGTAGCCGAGGTTCAGGGCGGCGGCGAGGTTCTCGGCGGTGACCTGGCCCTCGAAGCGGGCGGCGAGTTCCTCGGGGGTGAGCCGGACCGGCTCCTCCTCGGTGGGGGTGGCGACGCCCAGGAGGTCGGCGACGTCCCGGCCGTGGTCGAGGGCCTCGGCCAGTTCCGCGATGCCGCTGAGGGTGTGGCCGCGTTCCAGGAGTGCCGAGATGGTGCGCAGGCGGGCCAGGTGGTGGTCGTCGTACCAGGCGATGCGGCCCTCGCGGCGCGGGGGCGGGATCAGCTTGCGTTCGCGGTAGAAGCGCAGGGTGCGCACGGTGATGCCGGCCAGGCGGGCCAGTTCCTCCATGCGGTACTCGCGCGGTGCGCCGACCTGTCCGTTTTCCGGTCCGGTTTCCTGCCCGGCTTCCTGTCCGCTCGCGTGTTCGCCGTCGTCTGCCACGCCCGAAGCCTATGTTGTACCGCCGGTAACTTTCCCTCTTCCGCCCCCTACCGCTCGGTACGGCGCTGTTCTACAGTCCTCCCATTGCGCCAGTGTTTACTGGCGGAGTCGTTGGCGAGATACGGCGAGATACGTGGAGGCTTCGGGATGGCCGAGCACGAGCATGTACGAGTGGCGGTGATCGGGTCCGGGTTCGGCGGGTTGGGGGCCGCCGTGCGGCTGCGCCGCGAAGGGATCACCGACTTCGTCGTCCTGGAGCGGGCCGACGGCGTCGGCGGCACCTGGCGGGACAACAGTTACCCCGGGTGCGCCTGTGACGTGCCCTCGCACCTCTACTCCTTCTCCTTCGCGCCCAACCCCGACTGGCCGCGCACCTTCTCCGGGCAGCGGCACATCCGCTCCTACCTGGAGCACGTCACCGACACCTTCGGGCTGCGGCCGCACATCCGCTTCGGCTCCGAGGTGAAGCTGATGACGTGGGACACGGAGCAGCTGCGGTGGGAGATCGAGACCACGAGCGGGTCGCTGACCGCCGACGTGGTCGTCTCCGCCACCGGGCCGCTGTCCGATCCGAAGGTCCCCGAGATACCGGGTCTGGACTCCTTCCCGGGCAAGGTGTTCCACTCCGCGCGCTGGGACCACGACTACGACCTGCGCGGCAAGCGCGTCGCCATGGTCGGCACCGGTGCCTCCGCCATCCAGATCGTGCCCGCGATCCAGCGTCAGGTGGGCCGGCTCACGCTCTTCCAGCGCACCCCCGCGTGGGTCATGCCGCGCATGGACCGCGCCATCAGCGGTGCCGAGCGGATGCTGCACCGGGCACTGCCCTTCACCACCCAGCTGCGGCGCGGACTGCTCTGGGGCATCCGCGAACTCCAGGTGCAGGCCTTCACCAAGCACCCCGAGGAGCTCGGCATGGTCGAGCGGCTCGCCAAGCGCAACATCGCCCGCGCCATCAAGGACCCGGCCCTGCGTGCCAGGCTCACCCCCGACTACCGCATCGGCTGCAAGCGGATCCTGCTGTCCAGCGAGTACTACCCGGCCCTCGCCCGGCCGAATGTGGACGTCGTGGCGAGCGGGCTCAGTGAGATCCGCGGGTCGACCGTCGTGGCCGCCGACGGCACCGAGGCCGAGGTCGACGCGATCATCTTCGGTACGGGCTTCCACGTCACGGACATGCCCATCGCCGAGCGTGTGGTCGGCGCGGAGGGCTTCACTCTCGCGGAGTCCTGGAAGGGCGGGATGCAGGCGCTGCGCGGCGCCTCGGCCACCGGCTTCCCGAACTGGATGACGATCATCGGGCCCAACACCGGCCTCGGGAACTCCTCCATGATCCTCATGATCGAGTCCCAGCTGAACTACATGGCCGACTACCTGCGCCAGCTCGGCGTCCTGGGCGGCCGTACCGCCCTCGACGCCCGGCCGGCCGCCGTCGACCTCTGGAACCACCGGGTCCAGGAGCGGATGAAGCGGACCGTGTGGAACACCGGCGGCTGCACCAGCTGGTACCTCGACGCGAGCGGCCGCAACACCACCATCTGGCCCGGTACGACCACGGAGTTCCGGCGTGCCACCCAGCGGGTGGACCTGGCGGAGTACGAGGTCATCCGCAAGCCCGAACGGGTGGACGAGAAGCGGGTGGACGAGAAGCGGGTGGACGAGAAGAGGGCCGCGGACGAGAACACCGTGGCGCGGAAGGCCGCCGGGAAGGCCGGCGCGGGCGCGCGCAAGGCCGCGGGGAAGGGCGAGACTGCCGGGAAGAAGAGCGAGGCCGCCGCATGAGTCGTCTCACCTCCGTCGCCAGCGGCCCCTACGCTCCGCCGGCCCCCGCCCGCACCCTCGCCGTGACCTCCGCCGACGGCGCCCGGCTGTACGTCGAGGTGCACGGGCCCGAGGACGCGCCCCCGGTCGTCCTCTCCCACGGCTGGACCTGTTCGACCGCCTTCTGGGCGGCGCAGATACGGGAGTTGGCGATCGACCACCGGGTGATCGCGTACGACCAGAGGGGCCACGGACGCAGTCCCGCGAGTTCCGCGTGCACCACGACCGCGCTCGCGGACGACCTCGAAGCGGTGCTCGCCGAGACGCTGGAACGCGGCGAGAAGGCCCTGATCGTCGGCCACTCCATGGGCGGCATGACCGTCATGGCGGCCTCGGAGCGTCCCCGCTTCCTGGAGCACGCCGCGGCCGTCCTGCTGTGCAGCACCGGAAGTTCGCGGCTGGTCGCCGAGGCGAGCGTGCTGCCGATGCGCGCCGGCCGGGTGCGCACCTGGCTCACCGGTCGCGTCCTCGGCTCCTCCGTTCCGCTCGGGCCGGTCTCGCCGGTCGCGAAGAGCGTCCTCAAGTACGCCACGATGGGCGCCGGTTCGGCCCCGCACATGGTGGAGGCCTGCGCGCGGATCGTGCACGCCTGCCCGCGCCGCGTGCGTCAGGCCTGGGGTGCCGTGCTCGAGGCGCTCGATCTCGACCACGGCGTACGGGAGTTGCGTGTGCCCACCGCGGTGGTGCACGGCGCCTCCGACCGGCTCACGCCCCGCGTGCACGCCCGCGCGCTGGTCGCCGCGCTGCCCCAGTGCGTCGGCCTCACGGAGCTGACGGGCGTCGGCCACATGACCCCGATCGAGGCCCCGGAGAAGGTCACCGGCCGGATCCGGGAACTCGTCACCACGTACGTCACGGGGAACACCCCCGGGTCCCACACCACCCCCGCGCAGCTCAAGGAGGGCGCATGAGCAGGGTCAGCCTCGAAGGACAGGTCGCCGTCGTCACCGGAGCGGCGCGCGGCGTCGGTGAGTTGCTCGCGCGCAAGCTCTCCGCGCGCGGTGCCAAGGTCGCGCTGGTCGGGCTGGAGGAGGAGGCGCTCAAGGAGGTCTCCGAGCGGCTGCACAGCGACAGCGCCCACTGGTACGCCGACGTCACCGACCACGAGGCGATGGGCCGGGTCGCGCAGGAGGTGAAGGAGCGGTTCGGGAAGGTCGACATCGTGGTCGCCAACGCCGGTGTGGCGACGGGCGGCCCGTTCATGGACTCCGATCCGGGGGCCTGGCGCCGGGTGATCGAGGTCAACCTGATCGGCTCGGCGGTGACCGCCCGCGCGTTCCTGCCGGTGCTGGTCGAGAGCCGCGGCTACCTGCTGCAGATCGCCTCGCTCGCCGCGATGACGCCGGCGCCGATGATGACGGCGTACTGCGCGTCCAAGTCGGGTGTGGAGGCGTACGCGCACAGTCTGCGGGCCGAGGTCGGCTACCAGGGTGTGCGGGTCGGTGTCGGGTACCTGTCGTGGACCGACACCGACATGGTGCGCGGGGCCGACCAGGACGACGTCATGCGGGAGCTGCGGCAGCGGCTGCCGTGGCCGTCGAACAAGACGTACCCGCTGGGGCCGGCGGTGGACCGGATCGCCGACGGCATCGAGCGGCGCTCGGCGCACGTCTACGGGCAGTGGTGGCTGCGGGGCATGCAGGGTGTGCGCGGGTACCTGCCGGCGCTCATCGGGACGGTCGGGCAGCGCGAGATGAAGCGGTTCGCGCCCCGGTTGCAGGGGATGAGTTCCGGGCTCGTCGGTGCAGGTGGGGCGGCCGACGAGGAGGCGCGGACTACGCACCGTAACTGATCGACATGCGCAGCGTGTTCGCCCGTGTGACGCTGGTCGAGGCCCCTCCGAGGGGCCAACCCCCCACCTCACCCACATCGGGAGTGAACCCACATGGGTATGAAGGACAAGGCCGGCCAGATGCAGGGCCAGGGCAAGCAGAAGATCGAGCAGGCTCGTGAGAAGGCCGGTCAGCACGGCCAGCCGCAGCGTGGTGGTCAGCAGGGCGGCCAGCCCCAGCGTGGCACGCAGGGCGGTCAGCCGCAGCGCGGTCCGCAGAGCGGGCGGCCGCAGTCGGGTCACCGTGACACCGACGAGGAGCGGTTCGACGGCGACTACGACGCGTAGCCGCTGCGCTCGGCTTCGGCCGTGAGGCGTGGGGTACCCCATCTTTTTGGGGTGCCCCACGTTTTTGTCGTGGGGCGGTGCGGTGCGTTGTCGGGTGCGGCTGGGTGGGGGCTTGCCGCGCCCACGCGGCGGAGCCGCACATCGATACAGCCCCGCGCCCCTGGGGAGTTGGGGTCGGCCCTTGTCGGGAAGTGGTCGTGTGATGTGGCGGGTCCGCGTGGTGGAGCCGTAAATCGACACGTCTGGTGCCGACTCCCTTGTTCTACGTGGCCCTTGGAGGTAGCTCCGGGCGGGAGTGGTCGGGGGTGGCCGTGTAGTCGGGGGGGATGGCGGCGGGGGTGGCTTCGAGGAGGTCCAGGGCCAGTTGGACGGCGTGGTCCATCTCGACGTGGCGGCCTTCGGCCCAGTCCAGGGGGGTGCGGAGGATGGCGACGTCGGGGTCGACGCCGTGGTTCTCGACGGACCAGCCGTAGGCGTCGAACCAGGCCGCGTTCATGGGGACGGTGATGACCGTGCCGTCGCCGAGACGGTGGCGGCCGGTCATGCCGACGACGCCGCCCCAGGTGCGCTGGCCGACGACCGGGCCGAGTCCGAGGAGCCTGATGGCGGCGGTGATCATGTCGCCGTCGGAGGAGGTCGCCTCGTCGGCGAGGGCGACGATCGGGCCGCGGGGGGCGTTCGAGGCGTACGACACCGGCTGGGCGTCGCGGGTGAGGTCCCAGCCGAGGATGGTCCGGGTCAGCTTCTCGATGACCAGCTCGCTGATGTGGCCGCCCGCGTTGCCGCGCACGTCCACGATCAGCGCGGGCCGGGAGACCTCCATGCGCAGGTCGCGGTTGAACTGGGCCCAGCCGGAGCCGCCCAGGTCGGGGATGTGCAGGTAGCCGCACTTGCCGCCGCTCAGTTCCCGGGTCACCGCGCGGCGCTTGGTCACCCAGTCCTGGTAGCGCAGCGGGCGTTCGTCGACCAGCGGGACCACCGCGACCCGCCTGGCCCCGCCGTTCTCGCCCTTGGGCGGGGTGAAGGTCAGCTCCACGGTCGTACCGCCCGAGCCGGCGAGGAGCGGGTAGGGGCCGGTGACCGGGTCGACCGGTCTGCCGTCCACGTGGGTCAGGACGGCGCCCTCGCGGATGCCGGTGCCCGCCAGCGGGGAGCGTGCCTTGGAGTCGGAGGAGTCGCCGGGGAGGATGCGCTTGATCGTCCAGTGCCCGTCGCGGCGCAGCAGGTTGGCGCCGAGGTGGCCCTGCCAGCGCTGGTAGTGGGGCGGGCCCTCGTTGCGGCGGGCGGCGGTGACGTAGGCGTGCGAGGTGCCCAGCTCGCCGAGGACCTCACGCAGCAGGTCGGCGAACTCGTCCGGCGTGGACACGCGCTCGACCAGCGGACGGTACTGGTCGAGCACCGCGGTCCAGTCGATGCCGCACATGCCCGGGTCCCAGAAGTAGTCGCGGATGAGGCGCCCCGCCTCCGCGTAGGACTGGTGCCACTCGGCGGGCGGGTCGACCTCGTGCAGGATGCGGCGCAGATCGATCCAGACGGTCGTGTCGCTGTCGCCCGGCTCGGTCGAGGGCACCGCCCGCAGTTCGCCCTCGTCGACCACCACCAGCCGGGTCCCGTCCCCGCTCATCGCGAACCAGTCGAGATGCCCGACCAGTTCGGACTTCTTGGCCTTGGTGATGTTGAAGTACTCCAGCGTCGGCCGGCCGCTGGTGTCGGCCGGGTTGACGAAGGTCTCGCCGAGCGCGCCGGAGATCGGCCAGCGCAGCCAGACCAGGCCGCCGCCCGCGACCGGGCGCAGCGCCGAGTACTTGGAGGCGATGACCGGGAACGGCGTGACCCTGTTCTCCAGGCCCTCCACCTCCACGGTCACCGTGCCGGCCTCGCCGGTCTCCTCGTCCTCGAGGGGGTCGAGCCCGCCGGCGGCCGGCCGGCCCTCGGGGGTGAGGGCGAAGGGGGAGGGGGTCGCCGAGGAGAGCGGGACGAGGTAGGGGCGGCAGCCCAGCGGGAAGGACAGGTCGCCGGTGTGGACGTCGTAGACCGGGTCGAAGCCGCGCCAGGACAGGAAGGCGAGGTAGCGGCCGTCGCGGGTGAAGACGGGGTTCTCGTCCTCGAAGCGGCCGTTGGTCACGTCCACGACGAGCCGGTCCTTGATGCGGGCCAGTTTGATCTTCCGCAGTGAGCGGCCGATGCCCGGGTGGGACCAGGTGAGCCAGGCGCCGTCCGGGGAGAAGGCGAGGTCGCGCACGGGGCCGTTGAGGGACCGGATCAGCTCGGTGACGTGGCCGGTGATCTCTCCCGAGCCTTCGGTGGGCTCCGCCCCCTCCTCGCCCTCGGTGACGTCGATCAGCAGCAGGCGTCCGTCGTGGGAGGCGACGGCCAGCCGTTCGCCCTGCGCGTCGGAGGCCGTCTCCAGCACGTGCCCCAGTTCGCCCCGGGCCAGCCGGCGCGGCGGGAGGTCGCCGCTGGCGCGGGGGAGCTGGGCGACCTCGACGGCCTCCTCGCCGCCGGCGTCCGTCACGTAGGCGACCTGTCCGGTCGAGCCGAGCATCTGCGGGAGCCGGACCCGTTCGCCGGGTGTGTCCGCGATGGTCCGGGCGGGGCCGTCGCGGTGCGTGAGCCAGTACAGGCTGCCGCGGACGACGACGGCGCCGGCCCGGCCGGTCTCGTCCACGGAGATGCCGTCCAGGTTCTGCGAGGCCGGCACCTGGTAGCGCCTGCGTCCGGGGCTGGGTCCGCCGAGCCTGATGTCCAGCTTGTGCGGCATGCCGGCCGGGGAGAAGTCGTCCACCATCCACAGGTCGCCCGCGCACTGGTAGACGACCCGGTTGCCGTCGGTGGCGGCGTTGCGGGCGTAGAAGGCGTCGTGGTCGGTGTGGCGGCGCAGGTCGGTGCCGTCGTGGGCGCAGGAGTAGAGGTTGCCGACGCCCTCGTGGTCGGAGAGGAAGGCGATCCGGCCGGCGACGAACATGGGGGAGGAGAACTGACCGCCGAGGTCCGGCAGCAGCCGCTGCCCGTGCAGCCACAGCCTGCCCGTGGCGCCGCCCCGGTACCGCTTCCAGGAGGCGGGTTCGTGCGGCGCGGCGCCGGTCAGGAGCAGGGTCTTGTGCTCGCCGGCGACGTCGGCGACCTGGATGTCGGCGACCGGGCCCCAGGGCAGGCGGCCGCCCGGGTCGCCGTCGGTGGGGACCTTGTAGGCCCAGGCGAAGTAGGAGAACGGCTGTCCGTGCGAGGCGACGGCCAGGATGTCGCTGCGGCCCTCGGCGTCGGGGGGCGTCCAGCCGCACACCTGGGTGTCGGCGGTGCCCCAGTACGTCAGCTGCCGGGAGGGTCCGCCGTCGACGTCGGCCAGATGGATCTCGGGTTCGAGGCTGCGCCAGGTCGTGTAGGCGATGTGGCGGCCGTCGGGCGAGAAGCGCGGATGACCGGCCTTGGTGCGGTCCACGGTGAGCCGCCAAGGACGGCCCGGGGTGTCGAGGGGGGCCAGCCAGAGGTCGTCCTCGGCCACGAAGCACAGCAGGTCGTCGCGGAGGTGGGGAAGGCGCAGATAGCTCACCTTTCCATGCTTTTCCGGTGGCGGGGGGCCAGCAACTTATGCGGGCCCGACACTCGTGACCCAGGACACGTACGAAACGGTTTCGTTTCGTTGAGGGATGCGCTACATTCGTCACGTACGAAACCGTGTCGTACGGAGCGGGAAAGGGTGAGACAGATGACTGAAGTCGCCGCCGCGCGCCGCAGTCGGATCACTCCCGAGCGCGAGGCCGAGCTGTACGAGGCCGTGCTCGACCTGCTCCGGGAAGTCGGTTACGACGCCCTCACCATGGACGCCGTGGCCGCCCGCACCCGCTCCAGCAAGGCCACGCTCTACCGCCAGTGGGGCGGCAAGGCCGACCTGGTCGCGAAGGCGATCCGGCACAGCAAGCCGGGCAGCATCGCCGACGTCGACACGGGATCGCTGCGCGGCGACTTCCACGCCCACGTCAGCCGCGAGGACGACTGCGGCATGGAGCAGAACCACGCCCTGATGCGGGGGCTGGCCATGGCCACGCACACCAACCCCGATCTCCTCCAGGCGTTCCGGGAGCAGCTGATCGAACCCGAGACGGCGGAGATCCGCGACGTACTGCAGCGCGCCGTCGACCGCGGTGAGGTCGACCCGGACAACCCGGCTGTGCCGTACGTGGTGCACATGATGATCGGCGCGTTCGCCACGCGCGCGCTCATCGACAACAAGCCGCCGACGCAGGAGTTCCTGCGCTCGTACATCGACGCCGTGGTCCTCCCCGCGCTCGGCGTTCCCACCGCGTGACCGACCGATCGCCCCGTCGTCCGGTCGCCTGATCCCTCTCCCCAGCAAGCCCATCATCTGACGTCACCGCTCACGTCGTCGGGCTGATCACCCCTGCCCCGAAACCCCACGACCTGACCGGGAGTACGCCCTCGTGGCCACGTTCCTCTACAAACTCGGCCGGCTCGCCTTCCGGCGACGGCACTTCGTCGCCCTCATCTGGGTCGCCCTGCTCACCCTCGCCGGGGTGGGCGCCGCCTCCGCGCCGGCCGCCGGCAACACGTCCTTCTCGATCCCCGGCACCGAGGCGCAGAAGGCCTTCGACCTGCTGGAGCAGCGCTTCCCCGGGATGAGCGCCGACGGCGCGACCGCCCGAGTCGTCTTCAAGGCGCCGAGCGGCGAGAAGATGACGGACCACGACAACAAGGCGGCCGTCCGCAAGACGATGAAGGAGCTGCGGAGCGGCTCCGAGGTCGCCTCCGTCGCCGACCCCTACACCGGGCACGCCATCAGCAAGAACGGTACCGTCGCCTACGCCTCGGTGAAGTACGAGGTCTCCGGCATGGAGCTGAAGGACTCCTCCCGGGACGCACTCAAGGAGGCCGCGCAGGACGCGCGGGACGCCGGACTGACCGTCGAGGTCGGCGGTGACGCGCTGACCGCCACGCCCGAGACCGGCTCCAGCGAGGCCATCGGCATCGCGATCGCGGCCGTCGTCCTCGTCATCACCTTCGGCTCGCTGCTCGCGGCCGGATTCCCGCTGCTGACCGCGATCATCGGCGTCGGCATCGGCGTCTCCACGATCACCGCGCTCGCGAGCCCGCTCGACCTGGGCTCCACCACCTCCACCCTGGCGACGATGATCGGCCTCGCCGTCGGCATCGACTACGCCCTGTTCATCGTCTCCCGCTTCCGCGCCGAGCTGGCCGAGGGCCGCGAGCGCGAGGAGGCGGCCGGCCGGGCCGTCGGCACGGCGGGCTCGGCGGTGGTCTTCGCCGGTCTGACCGTCGTCATCGCCCTGGTCGGCCTGTCCGTGGTCAACATCCCGATGCTGACCAAGATGGGCATCGCCGCCGCCGGCACCGTCGCCATCGCGGTCCTCATCGCCCTCACCCTGATCCCGGCGCTGCTCGGCTACGCGGGCCGCAGGATCAAGCCGGCCGGCGAGAAGAGCAAGCTCCTCGGCGGTGGCCGGGGGCCCAAGCAGCCGGGCCGCCCGAACATGGGCACCCGCTGGGCGAGCTTCGTCGTGCGGCGCCCGGTCGCCGTCCTCCTCCTCGGTATGCTCGGCCTCGGCGCGGCGGCGGTCCCGGCCGCCTCCCTCCAGCTGGGCCTGCCCGACGACGGTTCCCAGCCCGTCTCCACCACCCAGCGCCGCGCCTACGACCTGCTGTCCGAGGGCTTCGGACCGGGCTTCAACGGCCCGCTGATGGTCGTGGTCGACGCCAAGGACAGCGCCAGCCCGAAGAAGGCCTTCAGCGAGGTCGGCAAGGAGATCAAGGGCCTGAAGGACGTCGTCACGGTCACCCCGGCCGTGCCCAACAAGGCCGGCGACACCGCGACGATCACCGTCGTCCCGAACTCCAAGCCGTCCTCGAAGACCACCGAGGACCTGGTCCACGCCATCCGCGGCAAGGGCGCCGGCATCACCGCCGCGACCGACGCGAAGGTGCTGGTCACCGGCTCGACGGCGATGAACATCGACGTCTCGCAGAAGCTGAACGACGCCCTGCTGCCCTACCTCGCCCTGGTGGTCGGCCTGGCCTTCCTCCTGCTGATCGTGGTCTTCCGCTCGGTCCTGGTCCCGCTGAAGGCGGCCCTCGGCTTCCTGCTCAGCGTGATGGCGGCGCTCGGTGCCGTGGTCGCGGTCTTCCAGTGGGGCTGGCTGTCCGGCCTGATGAACGTCGAGGAGACCGGCCCGGTCATGTCGATGATGCCGATCTTCATGGTCGGCGTGGTTTTCGGTCTCGCCATGGACTACGAGGTGTTCCTCGTGACCCGGATGCGCGAGGCGTACGTCCACGGGGAGAAGCCCGGCCAGGCCGTCGTGACCGGCTTCCGGCACGGTGCCCGCGTCGTCACCGCCGCCGCGATCATCATGATCGCCGTCTTCTCCGGCTTCATCGGCTCCAGCGAGTCGATGGTCAAGATGATCGGCTTCGGCCTCGCCGTCGCCGTCTTCTTCGACGCGTTCATCGTCCGCATGGCCATCGTCCCGGCGGTGCTCGCGCTGCTCGGCAAGCGGGCCTGGTGGCTGCCGAAGTGGCTCGACCGGGCGCTGCCCAACGTCGACGTCGAGGGCGAGGGCCTGCGCTCCGAGTCGGACCGGCACAAGGACACCGACCCCGACGAGGAGCGGGAGCTGGTCCGCGTCTGACGTACCGCTCGTGAAAGACCGCCGGTGAGGGATCCGTGGGGACGGGGCGCCCTCACCGGCTTCTTTCTGCCCGGACACGGCGCGGGCGCGGGGGGCAGGCGCGTGGACGGGGGCGGCGCGTGGACGGGGCGGCGCGTGGACGGGGCGGCGCGTGGCGGATGAGTATCCGCCGGGCGCCCGCTGAGTATCAGCGCCCATGCCCGACAGGCGGCCTTGCGCGCAGGATCGTGCTCGACCCGCTCGGACGGCACGGAAGGCAACCCCGGTGAACCCGCAGACGCCCCGCATCCCGTACGGCCCCTGGCAGCCGGCGCCTGGCCCCGGGCGGCCGGCGCCGCGATCGGCCCGTGGTGAGATCGCGGTGGGGCTGCCGGCCGTCCTGCTCTGGATGGTGACCCTCTCCTCGCTCAGCCTGCTGACCGTCCTCGTGGGCATGTTCGCCTTCTGGCTCAAGGCGGACGGGGCGCCCTGGGCGGACGTGCGGGCCTTCGTGCTGCCCTACGCCCTGCCCGTCGCCGGCGCCGCCGTCGCCCTGGCCGGGCTGGCCTTCGCCCCCGGGGTCCGGCGCCTCACCCCGCTCGCCCGGCTGCTTCTGCTGGGCGTCCTGGCCTGCCCGGTGCCGACCGGCCTCCTGGCGTGGACCTGGTTCCGGGTGGGCTGACGACACGCGTGGGAAACCAGGTCGCGTGTGCCCTACAAGCACCGCTAGCGTGCCCCGCATGACGACAGCCGCCACTGACGCCGAAGAGTCCGGAGCCCACCCGCGCTTCGCCGAAGCCGTGCGCGCCCTCGGCCTGGACGACGTGCTCGCCCGCACCCGCCGCTTCCCGGAGGCGACCCGTACGGCCGCCGAGGCCGCCGCCGCGGTCGGCTGCGGGCTGAGCCAGATCTGCAAGTCGCTGATCTTCGCGGCCGACGGGGTTCCCGTACTGGTGCTGATGGACGGGGCGTCCCGGGTGGACGTGGAGCGGGTGCGGCAGGAGCTCGGGGCCGGCAAGGTCGGCCGGGCCGACGCCGCCGTCGTACGCGAGACCACCGGGTACGCCATCGGCGGGGTCCCGCCCTTCGGGCACCGCACCCGCACCCGCGTCCTCGCCGACCGCTCGCTGCTCGCCCACGACGTGGTGTGGGCCGCGGCCGGGACCCCGCACACCGTCTTCCCGATCTCCCCCAAGGACCTGGTCGCCCACGCGGGCGCCACCCTCGTGGACGTGCGCGAGCAGACCGCGTGACGCCGCTGGTCACGGCGGCCGTCCTGCTCGCCGCGATCACCCACGCCGGCTGGAACGCCATCGCGCACAGGATCACCGACAAGCTGGTCGGCTTCACCCTGATCCTCGGGGGCGGGGTGGTCGTCGGTCTGGTGCTGGCGCCGTTCGCGGCGTTCCCGGCGGCGGCCGCGTGGCCGTACCTGCTCGCCTCGGCGGCCATCCACCTCCTGTACGTCGTGCTGCTCATGACGTCGTTCCGGCTCGGCGACTTCGGGCAGGCCTATCCCATCGCGCGGGGCAGCGCGCCCCTGCTGGTCACCCTGTTCGCGGCCCTCTTCGCGCACGAGGTGCCGGACGGCTGGGCCGCCGCCGGCATCGTGCTGTCGTGCACGGGGCTGTCCGGCGTGGCGCTGTGGGGGCTGCGCGGGCGCCGGCCGGACTGGGCGGCGATCGGGGCCGCGCTCGCGACGGGGGTGTCGATCGCCTCGTACACGGTCGTCGACGGGCTCGGCGTGCGCGCCTCCGGCACCGCGCTCGGCTACACCGCCTGGCTGATGGTGGTGCAGGGGGGGCGCGATCCCCGCCTACGCCGTCTGCTGCCGCTGGCGGAAGGAGACCGTGGCCGTGCTGCGGCCCTTCGCGACCCTCGGCCTGCTGGGATCCGTGATGTCCGTGGCCGCGTACGGACTGGTCCTGTGGGCCCAGACCCGTGCCGCCCTCGCGCCCGTCGCCGCCCTGCGGGAGTCCTCGATCATCGTCGGCGCGGCCATCGGCGCGCTGTTCTTCGAGGAGCGCTTCGGAGCACCCCGGATCGCGGCGGCGGGTCTGCTGGTCGTGGGGATCGGGCTGATGTTGCATGCCGGATAGCGGGATCGCCGGGAACGGGACCGGGAACGCCGCGGACGTGGCCGGGATCGTCGGGAACACGTCCGGGATCGCGGGAGCATGACGGTGGATCATCTCGCTCACCGATCGCTCGACAGGGAGTCGTTCATGACCGACAAGCCGACCGTCGGGGTCCTCGGCACCGGCATCATGGGTGCCGCCATGGCCCGCAACCTCGCCCGCGCCGGACTCGACGTCAGGGCCTGGAACCGCACCCGGGACAAGGCCGAGCCGCTGGCCGCCGACGGGATCCGGGTCACCGGCACGCCCGCCGAGGCCGTCGAGGGCGCCGACGTCGTGCTGACCATGCTGTACGACGGGAACACCGTCCTGGACGTCCTGCGGGAGGCCGCCCCGGCGCTGCGTCCGGGCATGGTGTGGGCGCAGTGCACCACCGCCGGCACCGACCTGGTCGCCGACCTGGCCGGCCTCGCCCGCGAACACGGGCTGGTCTTCTACGACGCCCCCGTCCTCGGCACCCGCCAGCCCGCCGAGGCCGGTCAGCTGACCGTGCTGGCCGCCGGGCCCCGGGAGGGCCGGGAGACGGTCGGTCCGGTGTTCGACGCGGTCGGCGCCAAGACCGTGTGGACCGGCGAGGACGGGGCCGCGGGCAGCGCGAGCCGGCTCAAGCTGGTCGCCAACAGCTGGGTCGTCGCGGTCACCGCGGCGGCCGGTGAGGTGCTCGCTCTCGCCAAGGCCCTCGGCGTCGACCCGCAGGGGTTCTTCGACCTCATCGAGGGCGGCCCGCTGGACATGGGGTACCTGCGGGCCAAGGCGGCGCTGGTGCTGGACGGGAAGCTGACCCCGCCCTCGTTCGCCGTGGCCACCGCCGAGAAGGACGCCCGGCTGATCGTGGCGGCCGGCGAGGGGAGCGGCGTACGGCTCGACGTCGCCGCCGCGGCCGCCGAACGCTTCGCCCGCGCCGCCGCCCAGGGGCACGCCCAGGAGGACATGGCCGCCGCCTACTTCGCCAGCTTCGACGAGAAGCCCGGCGACTGAGACCGGCGACGGAGCCCGATGACGGCGACCGGCGGCGGAGACCGGAGGCGGAGACCGGCGGCGGAGACCGGAGGCCGGGGCCCTGGTCGACATGACGTTCCCCGTGTGCGGGAGCACCCTGGAATCAGTGGTTTCCGGAGGTGGTCGACATGATGCACACGACTGTGGGATGGCACGTCGAGATGGAGTTCATGGAGGACGACCAGCACACGCGCGCGGTCGCTCTGGTCCGGTTGCCCGACGGCACCGAGGTCAGGGCGCACGGGCACGCCAGCCGGCACCGCGTCGACTCGAACCAGCCCCGGGTCGGCGAGGAGATAGCGGGCGCTCGCGCTCTCAACGAACTGGCCATGCAGTTGCTGGCCAAGGCCCACGGGGAGATCGACGCGGAGTCCGGGCGGATCTCGCACCCGATCAACGTGTGAGAGCGGGGCGCCCCGTTCCGGCGCCGCGCGCGGTGCCGCGGGCCTACGCGAGGGCCGTACGCACCGCCCGCACCAGCGCCTGCGCCCTCGGGTCCGCCGTCACGCTCTGGCGGAAGCCGTTGGTGACGTAGCCGAACGCGATGCCCGCCTCCGGGTCGGCGAAGGCGAGGGCGCCGCCCCGGCCCGGGTGGCCGAAGGAGGTGGGGGAGAGCAGCGGGGTGGCGCTGCCGTGCAGCATGTAGCCGAGGCCGAACCGGGTTTTCACGACGAGGATCCGGTCCGGTCCGGCGGACTGTTCGGCGCGGGCGAGTTCCATGGTGGCCGGCGTGAACAGGCGGGTGCCGCCGTCCACTTCGCCGATGAGCGAGGCGTAGAAGCGGGCCAGGCCGTCGGCGGTGGCGATGCCGTTGGAGGCGGGCAGCGCGGCGGCGCGGTAGCCGGGGTCGTTCTCGTCCGGGAGCGGGGTGATCGCGGCGAAGGCGCGGCGGGTGAGGGAGTCCGGGTCGGCGTAGGCCTCGGCGACCGCCCGCTTGGGGCGGGTCTTCAGGGCGCCTGAGGTCTCCGGTTCCACGGCGGGTCCGACGCGGCCCGCACGGGCCTGCTCGGCGTCGGGCAGGCCGAGCCACAGGTCGGCGCCGACGGGCGCGGCGATCTCGGTGGCCGTCCAGTCACCGACGGACCGTCCGGTGATCCGGCGGATCAGTTCTCCGGTGAGCCAGCTGTAGGTCTGCGCGTGGTAGCCGTGGTCGGTGCCCGGCTCCCACACCGGCGCCTGTGCCGCGACGGCCGCCGCGCCGAGGTCCGGGTCGACGGCCTCCTCGGGGGTCAGGGGGCGGTCCAGCACCGGCACTCCGGCGGAGTGCGCGAGCAGGTGCCGGACGAGGGTGTGCTCCTTGCCGGCCGCCTTGTACTCGGGCCAGTACGCGCCCACGGGGGCGTCCAGGTCCAGCTCGCCGCGCTGGTGCAGCAGCAGGAGCGCGGCGGCGGCGATGCCCTTGGTCGCGGAGCGCACGATCTGCGCGGTGCCGGGCTCCCAGGGGGCCGTACCGTCCATGTCCCTGGTGCCGCCCCACAGGTCCACGACCTTGTGGCCGTCCCGGTACACGGCGACGGCCGCGCCCCGGTCCCCGAGCAGGGCGAAGTTCGCGGCGAACGCCTCCCTGACCGGCTCGAAGCCTTCGGCCACCGTGCCGTTCACATCCACGTCCGCCGCCTCTTCCCATCGTCCGACCGCCTGCGACAGTGCATACAACAGCAGCCATGAGCCTGCGATTCCTCGGTGGGGGCAGTCGAGCGCGATCGTTACATCGATGTTGTCTCGGGTCGCCGAAGGATGCGGGGGAGAGGTCAGCGGCGGTCGGCCGCCGCATCGGCGCGCTCGGTGAGCCGTCGCAGCTCCTCGCGCAGCCGTACGACCTCCTGCGCGTCGAGTCCCGTGCCGGCGAGCAGGGCGCCCGGCACCCGCGCGGCGCGCTCCTTCAGCTGTTCGCCGCGCCCGGTGCAGGTGACGAGCACCGAGCGCTCGTCGTCCGCCGCGCGCTCCCGGCGCACCAGCCCCGCCCCCTCGAGCCGCTTCAGCAGCGGTGAGACGGTGCCGTAGTCCAGGCGCAGGGCACCCGCCAGCTCCTTCACGCTCATCTCGCCGCGCTCCCACAGGACCAGCAGCACCAGGTACTGGGGGTAGGTGAGCCCCAGGTCGTCGAGGAGTGGACGGTAGGCGGCGGTCACGGCGCGCTGGGCGGCGTACAGCGCGAAACACAGCTGGTCGTCCAGCCGTAGCGACCCGGTGGCGGCACCGTTGTCCTCTGGGTCGTCCTGACGCGTCACGCGCCCATTGTCACGGACCTCGGGTCGAAGCCGAACGGCAGCTCCAGCCGGTGCTCCCGCATCAGGGCGTCGTCGGAGAGCAGCTCGCCGGTCGGGCCGTCCGCCGCGATCACGCCGTCGCTGAGGATCAGCGAGCGCGGGCACAGCTCCAGGGCGTACGGCAGGTCGTGCGTGACCATGAGGACCGTGACGTCCAGGGAGCGCAGGATGTCGGCGAGTTCGCGCCGGGAGGCCGGGTCGAGGTTGGAGGACGGCTCGTCCAGGACGAGGATCTCCGGTTCCATCGCGAGCACGGTCGCGACGGCGACCCGGCGGCGCTGGCCGAAGGAGAGGTGGTGCGGCGGCCGGTCGGCGAAGTCCCCCATGCCGACCCGCTCCAGGGCGGTGCGCACCCGCTCCTGAAGCGCGGCCCCCTTGACCCCGGCCGCCGCCGGACCGAACGCCACGTCCTCGCGCACGGTCGGCATGAACAGCTGGTCGTCGGGGTCCTGGAAGACGATGCCGACCTTCTGCCGGATCTCGGCCATGTGCCGCTTGCCGACCGGCAGCCCGGCCACGGTCACCGTGCCGGTGCCGCCGCCCAGGATGCCGTTGAGGTGCAGCACGAGGGTGGTCTTGCCGGCGCCGTTCGGGCCGAGCAGGGCGACGCGTTCGCCGCGCGCGATCGAGAGGTCCACGCCGAACAGGGCCTGGTGGCCGTCGGGGTAGGCGAAGGCGAGGCCGGAGACCTCGAGGGAAGCAGGTGCGGTCACAGGATCCATCCCAGCAGACAGACGACGAGGGCGGCACAGGGGAGGGCGAGGGCGTACGACCACTGCGCCCGGGACGCGGTCACCTCGTCGATGACCGGCATCGAACCGGAGTATCCGCGGCTCATCATGGCCAGGTGCACGCGCTCCCCGCGTTCGTAGGAGCGGATGAACAGCGCGCCGGCGGACTTGGCGAGCACGCCCCAGTGCCGCACTCCCCGCGCCTCGAAGCCGCGGGACTCGCGGGCGATCCGCATCCGGCGCATCTCGTCGGTGATGACGTCGCCGTAACGGATCATGAAGGAGGCGATCTGCACGAGCAGCGGCGGCAGCTTCAGCCGCTGGAGCCCGAGCAGCAGCTCGCGCAGCTCGGTGGTGGCGGCCAGCAGCACCGAGGCGGCGACGCCGAGGGTGCCCTTGGCGAGCACGTTCCAGGCGCCCCACAGCCCGCTGACGCTGAGCGAGAGGCCGAGCACGTGCACCCGCTCGCCCTCCGCCACGAACGGCATGAGCACCGCGAACGCGACGAACGGCACCTCGATCAGCAGTCGCTTGAGCAGGAAACCGGCGGGCACGCGCGCGCGACGGGCGACGAACGCGAGCAGGACGGCGTACGCCGCGAACGCCCACGTCGCCTCGCGCGGGGTCGACACGACGACCACGACGAAGGCGAGCGTGGCGGCCAGCTTGGTGTGCGGCGGCAGGGCGTGCACGGGCGAGTGCCCGTGCCGGTAGAGCCGGTGCGTGTGTCCCGCTCCCACGTCAGGCGCCCGTCCGCGCGGTGGCGGCGGGGGAGACGTCGTCCGGGGTCCGGCGGCGACGCACGACCCAGAAGACCGCGCTGCCCGCGACGACGGTGGCGCCGACGCCGATCACGCCGGCCAGGCCGCCGGAGAGCCGCGCGTCGGTGACGTCCCGGACGCCGTAGTCGGCGAGCGGGGAGTCGGCGGAGGCGTGCTTCTCGGTCTTCTTGTCGATGCCCTGGTCGTGCGCGACCTTCTCCAGGCCGTCGGGGCTGGCGGAGGCGTAGAAGCTGACGAACCCGGCGAGCACCAGGGAGGCGACCAGACCGGTGATCCACAGCGTGCGCCGGGAGGTGCGCGCCGCCACGGCCGCCGCGGCCGCGGGAGTGGCGGGCGCGTCCACCAGCTCGCCGTTCACCCGCAGCTTCAGGCGCTGCTGGAGCCCGCGCGCCCCGTACACCAGGTCCGGCCGTACGGCGATGACGGCGCCCACGGTGAGCGCGGTGATCACGGCCTCACCGATGCCGATCAGGACGTGGACCCCGATCATCGTGGTCGCCACCTTGCCGATGGAGACGTCGGTGGTGCCGCCGATCGCGTAGATGAGCGTGAAGGCGACGGCGGCGGCCGGCACGGAGAGCAGCGCGGCGACGAAGGAGGCAGCGGTGACCGAGCGGCGGCTGCGGGGCAGTACGGCGAGCAGCCCGCGGAAGACGGCGTAGGAGACCACGGTCGTGACGATCGCCATGTCGGTGATGTTCACGCCGAGCGCGGTCAGCCCGCCGTCGGCGAACAGCACCCCCTGCATGAGCAGCACGACCGACACGCACAGCATGCCCGTGTACGGCCCGACGAGGATCGCGGCGAGCGCCCCGCCGAGCAGGTGGCCGCTCGTTCCGGCCGCGACCGGGAAGTTGAGCATCTGCACGGCGAAGATGAACGCCGCCACGAGGCCGGCGAGGGGGGCCGTCTTCTCTCCCCCCGGCTCGAATTCGCTCGCTCGGGAGGTGCCCCCGAGTTCGCGGCGGGCGCCGCGCAGGCTCACCGCGAGGGCGCCGGCGGCGACCACCGCGGTGACGGCGGAGGTGGGAGCGTCGATGAATCCGTCAGGTACATGCACCGTACGATTTTAAAGCCTTGTTGCGAAGGGTTTGCAAGAGAGAGCGCGTCTCATCTCTGGAAGTGTGCAAATCGGAAAATATGCGACATTAGAGAGGAAGCGAATACGCGGCTTCCCCATAGGTCACTGAACGTGAGAGGGCGGTCCGATGTCTGTAGTCGAACAGTACGCGCGCGCCCATATCGTCACGGACGAGGAGATCGCGGATCCCGGGGTCGTACCCGTGGTGTTGCGGTACGACCCCGACAACGATCCCCGGTCGGTCCGGTTCGGCCTTCCCGGATCGCACGAGTGGACGTTCTCGCGCGCCCTGCTGGAGCGGGGGCTGCGGGCACCGGCCGAGAGCGGCGACGTACGGGTGTGGCCCTGCGGGCGCGTCCAGGCGATCGTGGAGTTCCACTCGCCGGGAGGCGTGGAAATGGTGCAGTTCGACACGAAGGCGCTGATCAGGTTCCTGCGGCGGACCTACACGGCCGAGCCGGTCCGGAACTGATCAGCTCCCCGACTTCAGCAGCGCCGCGACGATCGGCCCTGCCGTGTCGCCGCCGTGGCCGCCCGCCTGGACCACGCCCGCCGCGGCGAGATCGCCCCGGTAGGCGGTGAACCAGCCGTTCGGCTTCTTCTGCCCGTCGACCTCGGCCGAGCCGGTCTTGGCGCCGTTGTCGCCGCCCACGCCGGCCATCGCCTTGGCCGCGGTGCCGTACGCCGCCGTGAACCGCATGACGTCCTTCAGCTGGCCCTGCGTCTTCGACGACATCGTGCGCGCGGCCTTCGCCAGAGTGCGGTGGTCCACATCCGCGGACACCAGGTACGGCTGGCGGAAGGTGCCCGACTCCACCGTCGCCGCCACCGAGGCCATGTTCAGCGGGTTCATGCGCACCCCGCCCTGCCCGATCAGCGAGGCGCCCATCTGCGCGCCGCTCTGCACCGGGACCGCGCCGTCGAAGGTCGGGACGCCGATGGCCCAGTTGTTCATGCCGAGGCCGTAGACCTGCTGGGCCTCCTTCGTCAGGTCGCTGTTCGACAGCTTCGGCGCGAAGTCGATGAAGGCGTTGTTGCAGGAGGCCCCGAAGCTCTGCCTGAACGTGCCCTTCTTGATCTCGGAATCGGCGTCGTTGTGGAACGTCCAGCCGGCGAGCTTGTAGGTCTTGGGGCACGGGTGGGAGGCGTCCGGGGTGACGAGCTTCTTCTCGAACAGCATCGTCGACGTCACGATCTTCATCGTGGAACCCGGCGCGAGGGAGCCCTGGAAGGCCACGTTGAAGCCGTGCTCGCTGTTGGCGACCGCGAGGATCTCACCGGTGGAGGGCCGCAGCACGACCACGGAGGCGCGCTTGCGCTTGCCGACCAGCTCCTCGGCCTGCTCCTGGAGCTTGGGGTTCAGCGTGGTGTGCACCGTGCCCGGCGTGCCCTGGCTCAGCTCCACCAGCGTCTTGTCGGACAGCCCCGCCTTCGTGGACGCCTTGCCGCGCACCACGCGCAGCTCGACGCCGGCCTTGCCGCCCGCCGTCTTGCCGAACTTCTCGCGCAGTCCGTCCAGCACCGAGCCCAGCGAGGGGTACGCCTCGGTCGTCAGCACACCGCCGTCACGGTCCAGCGCCTTGACGGGCGGGGTCCCGGACTCGCCGGTGACCAGCGTGTCGCCGTCCTTCAGATCGGGCTGGACCACGGACGGCTGCCAGCTCACCAGCGGCTTGCCGTCGCTCTTGCGGCGCGCGACGGTCAGCGAGCTGTCGTACGCCAGCGGCTTGCTGAGACTCTGGTCGGACACCGTCGCCTTCACCGAGAACGGCACCTTCGCGCCGGTCGCCGCCCTGGGGGTGAGGGTGACGTCCTTGAGATGGGCGTCCTTGGCGGTGCCGGTGAGCAGGGCGGTCGCGGCGGCCGGGTCGTCGGTGACGGCCGCGGCCTGCGCGATCCGGCCCTGCTGCCAGGCCGTGAGAAAACGCGCGGACACCGTCCGCACCTCGGCCGCCGTCGGCGGGCCCGTCGGGACGGGCTTGTGGGCGGACGTCCGCTCGTCGGCCGACGCCCCGCCGTCGTACAGCGCGTAGGCGCCGAGCCCGGCGCCGGCGACGACCGCGGCGATCATCCCGCCGAGTACGGCGGGGCTGGTCTTCCGTCGCTCGGCGACGCGCCTTCTCTTGCCCACTTCCTCAGTTCCTCCGCGCTTTCCCCAGGGTCCCCGCAGCCCCTCACACTCCTCAACAACGACGGGACCCACCCTAGAGTCCCGTTCTGTGCGGGTGATCTCAGCCCGCACTCCGTAGCACGCTTGCGACAATCGGTCCGGCCGCGTCGATGCCGTGTCCGGCGTCCTGGGCCATCGCGGCGGCGGTGACGTCGCCCCGGTAACCGGTGAACCAGCTGTTGGACCTCGACTGCCCGTCGACCTCCGCCGAGCCGGTCTTCGCGCCGATGTCGCCGCTCAGGCCGGCCATCACGCCGGCCGCGGTGCCGCTGCGCGCGGTGCGGTTCATCATGGCGCGCAGCTGCCGGACCGTGCTCGGCGACAGCCCGCGCGCGCGTGCCGGTTCCCGGTGGTCCAGGGACAGCGGCACGATCACCGGCTGCCGGAAGGCGCCGGTCATGGCGGTCGCCGTGATCGAGGCCATGTTCAGCGGGCTCAGCTGCACCTGGCCCTGGCCGATCAGGTTGGCCGCGGTGTCCGGGCCGCCGGAGGCGGGGACCCGGCCGTCGAAGGAGGGCACCCCGATTTTCCAAGTGTCCTGCCCGAGCCCGAACCGGTTCTGGGCCTCCTCGGTGAGGGAGTCCACCTTCACCTCGTCCGCGAACTTCACGAATGCCGTGTTGCAGGAACGGGCGAAGCTGTCGGAGAGGGTGGCGTGCTCGTCGGGCTGGAGACTCTTGAGGTTCTGGAAGGTCTGGCTCTGCCAGACCGCGGACGGCGGGCAGGGCGCCGGGCCGTTCGCGCTGGTCAGGTTGTTGTCGATGAGGGTCGCGGCGCTGACGATCTTCATGGTGGAGCCGGGGGCGAGCTCGCCGAGGAAGGCCGCGTTGAAGCCGTCGTCCCGGTGGTTGGCGACCGCCAGGATCTCGCCGGTGCTGGGCTTGACGGCCACCACGGAGGACTCGGGGTACTTGCGCACCGCCGTCTCGGCCGCCGCCTGCGCGCTCGCGCTGAGCGTCGTGCGCAGCCTGCCCGGCCTGCCCTCGGCGAGGGTGAGCAGGGTGGTGTCGGCCGGGCCCTCCCCGTCCGCCGTGTCCGCGTGCCGGATCACCAGCTCCACCCCGGACCGGCCCCCGGTCGTGTCGCCGTACCGCTCACGCAGCTCGTCCAGGACCGGCCCGAGCGAGGGGTACTTGTCCTTCGTCAGCACCGTGCCGTCGCGGTCCACGGCCTCGATCTCGGGGGCCGCCGAATCGCCCGTCGCCAGCGTGTCGCCCCGCTTCAGCCGCGGATGGACGACGGAGGGCTGCCAGTCGACCAGCGGCCGGTACGAGGACTTGCCGCGCACGACCGTCAACTCACCGGCGTAGCGCAGCGGCTGGGACTTCCCGTCGTACGACACCGTTGCCCTGACCGTGAAGGGCACGGTCGTGCCGGTGGCCGCACCGGGCGTGATGTGGACCTGGGCGATGTGCGCGTCACCGCTGTAAGCCGTCAGCAACGCCTGGGCCGCCTCCGGGTAGTTGGTGTACGTCGCCGCCTTCGCCGCGTCCCCCTTCTCCCAGGCGGCGAAGAACTGCCGCGTGGTCTCCTTGACCTCGGCGTCGCTCGGCGGCCCGGTCCTCACCGCGGGGCGGCCCCCGCTTCCGGTTCCCCCGTCCCCCGTGAGCGCGTTCGCGATGTTGTAGAGCCCCCAGCCGGCCCCGCCCACCAGTACCGCGCAGGCACCGCCGACCACGGCGACCTTGACTCCTCTGGCCATGACGCCCATCCCCTCCCCGTGTCCCCGTCGACGCCCGCCCCTGTCCTGAACGCGTTCAAAAGGCGGGTCGCGTGAGCAATGTAAGCGGTTGCGGGGACTCCAGGAACGGATGTTGTCAAAACCGTGACTCGGCCGGTCTGCCGCGTGGTCCACCTCGCGATGGCTGCCACGCGCTGGCACGCCTCATGGGGCGAGCTGTGACTACCCGCTCGTATCGTGAGAAGAGACAGAGCTGCGGGGCAAGGCAGGGAAGCCATGAAGGTACCGGCTGTCGACTACGCGGCGGTGTTCCAGGCCCTTCCCGGGGCGGTGGCGCTGGTGACTCCGCAACTGATCTACGCGGACGCCAACGCGGAGTTCCTGCGCCTCCGGGGTGTTGCCCGCGAGCAGGTGGTCGGTCGCTTCGTGCCGGAGGACCACCCCGAAAAAGACCCCTCCGAGCCTCTCCTGCTCAGAGTTCTGGCGTCACTGCGCCAGGCGGCGGGCACCGGTGAGCGCAGCATCGTGGCGCTGCAGCGCTACGACGCGGAGGACCCCGACCGGCCCGGGGTGTGGCACGAGCGGTACGTCAACATGACCAACATCCCCGTGTTCGGGCCTGACGGTCGGGTGGCGCTGCTGCTGCACCGGGTGGAGGACGTCACCGAGCTCATCCGCGCCCGTGACGTCGCGCTGACCTTGCAGGAAGCCATGCTGCCCGCTTTCCGCCCGGTCGGCCGGCATCAGGCCGCCGTGCGCTACCGGCCCGCCGCCGAAGCGCTCAACGTGGCCGGCGACTGGTACGACCTGGTCGAGCTGCCGGGCGACCGCGTCGCCGTCGCCGTCGGTGACGTCGTCGGCCACGGCCTGGCCGCGGCCGGTGTCATGGGGCAACTGCGCAGCGCCCTCACCGCCGCCTGCCTCGTCGCCGAAGGCCCCGCCCGCGCCCTGGAAGTCCTCGGGCTGTACGCCCGCACCGTCGACGGCGCCGAGAACACCACCGTGGCCACGGCGTTCGTCGACTGGGAGACCCGCACCGTCACCTACAGCAGCGCCGGCCACCCGCCACCTGCGCTCCTGCGGAGGGACGGGACCGTCGAGTTCCTGGACCAGGCCACCGACCCGCCACTGGCCGCCCGCCCGCAACACGCCCCCCGGATCCAGGCTGCAGCGGACTTCGACGAGGGCGCCGTTCTCGTGCTCTACACCGACGGCCTGATCGAACGCCGGCGCGAAGACATCGACACCGGCCTCGCCCGGCTCGCCGACTCCCTGGCCCGCCACCAGGCGGACGACCCCGATGCCCTCGCCGACGCCGTGCTCACCGACCTGCTCCCGCCCGGCGGCGCCACCGACGACACCGCCCTGGTCATCGTGCGCCTGTGAACCCGGCCCACCACTTCCGCGTGCCCGATCCGCCCTGACGCATCCGTCCGGCTACACCCAGGTGTCCAGCCACATCCGCGACCGCCAGGCGTCGATCGGGATGGCCTGGCCCGTGTACAGCGGCCAGAAGTAGATGAAGTTCCAGGCGATCAGCAGGACCAGCACGCCCGCGGCCGAGGCGCCGACCACGCGGCGGGTGTCGCTGGAGCCCGGTGGGCCGACGATCGCGCCGATCATCATGGCCACCGCCAGGCACAGGAACGGCAGGAAGACGACCGCGTAGAAGAGGAAGATCGTCCGCTCCTGGTACATGAACCAGGGCAGATAGCCGGCGGCGATCCCGCAGGCGATGGCACCGGCCCGCCAGTCGCGCCGGAACGCCCAGCGCCACAGCACGTACAGGAGCGCGAAGCAGGCCGCCCACCACAGCAGCGGCGTGCCGAGGGCCAGCACCTCCCTGGCGCACTTCCCGGTGGCGCCGGCCGGGCAGCCGTCCGTGCCGGGGGAGGGGGACTCGTAGAAGTACGACACCGGGCGGCCCAGCACGAGCCAGCTCCACGGGTTGGACTGGTAGGTGTGCGGGGACGACAGGTGCACGTGGAAGTTGTAGACCTCGTGCTCGTAGTGCCACAGGCTGCGCAGCCAGTCCGGCAGGAAGGTCCAGTGGCCCCCCCTGCCGTCGGTCACGGCCCAGTTGCGGTAGTAGCCGCCGGTGCCGTCCGCCGGGGAGAGGATCCAGCCGAGCCAGGACAGCACGTACACGGCGATCGCCAACGGGAACATGGTCAGCCCGAGGACCGCGTCGACCAGGCTCGCGAGGTACGGGTGCCGGCCGCCGGCCACCTTGCGGGCGCCGACGTCCCAGAGCACCGTCATCACGAAGAACGCGACCAGGAAGTACAGGCCGTTCCACTTGGTGCCGATCGCGAGACCGAGCAGCACACCGGCCGCCAGGCGCCAGGGACGCCAGTAGAGGAAGAAGTTGTCCGTGGTCCGGGCGTCCGGGCGCACGCGGCCGTCCGCGTCGACGGGCAGCGCGGCCGCGAGCCGGGCGCGCGCGTAGTCCCGGTCGACCACCAGACAGCCGAACGCGGCGACCACGAAGAACATCAGCACGCCGTCGAGCAGCGAGGTCCGGCTCATCACGAAGTGCAGGCCGTCCACCGCCATCAGCGCGCCCGCCAGACAGCCGAGGAACGTCGAGCGGAACATCCGGCGGCCGATCCGGCACAGCAGCAGGACCGAGAGCGTCCCCAGCAGCGCCGTCATGAACCGCCAGCCGAACGGGTCGAACCCGAACATCAGCTCGCCGAGGCCGATGACGTACTTGCCGACCGGCGGGTGCACGACGTACGCCGCGTCCGCCGGGACGGCCAGGTGCCCGTGCGTCTGCAGCACCAGGTCGTTGGCGTTCTTGTCCCAGTTGACCTCGAAACCGCGGTGGACCAGCGCCCACGCGTCCTTCGCGTAGTACGTCTCGTCGAATATCACCGCCCGCGGGCTGCCCAGGTTCCAGAACCGCAGCACGCCCGCCAGCAGCGTCACCAGCAGCGGAGCGCCCCAGCCCGACCAGCGCGTGAGCCGGCCGGCCAGGACCGGCGGCACACCCAGCACCTGCCACAGCCGCGAGCCCGGCTCGGCGTACGGCGGCACCAGCCGGTCGCGTACGTCGCCCGTCGGCGCGTCCGTCGCGGGCGTGTAGCCGAATCGGCGCAGCCGCTGCTGCCACGACGGCCGCTGGTCGAGCGGTGCCTGGCCCTGCCGGAGGTCCGTGGAGGACGCGGTACTGGTCACCGCGCCATCGTAGGGAACCGTTCTGTGTGAGTCCCGCGCACCGGCCGTCCCGGTCCGGAAGCCGTCGTTTTCCCGTGCCCCGGCGGCCCTGGGAGGATGGGGGCGTGACTGGAACCCTTGTCCTGGCAGGTACCCCCATCGGCGACATCGCGGACGCCCCGCCCCGGCTGGCCGAGGAGCTGGCCGGCGCCGACGTCGTCGCCGCCGAGGACACGCGGCGGCTGCGCCGGCTCACCCAGGCGCTCGGGGTGACCCCGAAGGGCCGCGTCGTGTCGTACTTCGAGGGCAACGAGTCGGCCCGCACCCCCGAGCTGGTCGAGGAGCTGCTCGGCGGGGCGCGGGTGCTGCTCGTCACGGACGCCGGGATGCCCTCGGTCTCCGACCCCGGCTACCGGCTGGTCGCGGCCGCCGTCGAGAAGGACGTCCGGGTCACCGCCGTGCCCGGCCCGTCCGCCGTGCTGACCGCGCTCGCCCTGTCCGGGCTGCCCGTCGACCGGTTCTGCTTCGAGGGGTTCCTGCCGCGCAAGGCGGGGGAGCGGCTGTCCCGGCTGCGCGAGGTCGCGGGGGAGCGGCGCACGCTCGTCTACTTCGAGGCTCCGCACCGGCTCGACGACACGCTGGCCGCGATGGCCGAGGTCTTCGGCGCCGAGCGGCGGGCCGCGGTGTGCCGGGAACTGACCAAGACGTACGAGGAGGTACGGCGCGGGCCGCTCGCCGAGCTGGCGAGCTGGGCCGCGGAGGGGGTGCGCGGGGAGATCACCGTCGTGGTCGAGGGGGCGCCCGAGACCGGGCCCGAGGAGCTCGGCGCCGAGGAGCTGGTGCGGCGGGTCCGCGTCCGTGAGGAGGCGGGGGAGCGGCGCAAGGAGGCGATCGCCGCGGTGGCGGTGGAGGCCGGGATCCAGAAGAGGGTCGTCTTCGACGCCGTGGTTGCAGCAAAGCAGGCCGGTGCCTGAGCGGAGTACGCCGTTCGGGGGGCGGCCCGCGGCGCGGGCCGTGAAGGCGTCGTGGCCGGCCGCGCCGATCCCCGCGCCCCTTTGGGGGCGCGTACTCCGGCGCACGGTGACAGGTCCTCTGAGCAGGGGCGTTCTCGACTGAGCGGGCGCCCCATGCGGGGGCAAAACGAGGGGGCCCGAAGGCAAAGGGCTGGTTCCTCCGGCGAGGCGTTGTGGCAAGGGACGTCCAAAACGGGTCCAACAGTCGGCAGGACTGATGCGTTCGCGCCGGCGAAGGCGTCCACTGGTCGAAGAGACGCACCCGTTCCCCGTCCAGGGGAGGAGCTGGCATGAGTGAGACCACAGGGCAGACCGGCATACGCGGTACGGCCACAGCCGTCGTTCACGAGTCGTACGCGTTCGCCTGCATGAAATGCGGGCACGGCTGGGAGCAGTCGTACGCGATAGAGCACCACACCGACGCCGACGGGCAGGAGTTCGTCCAGTACGTGGCCGACGGCCGGGTGGTGCCGTCCCCGCTGAGCCGTCCCGCGTGCCACAACTGCGACGGCCACGTCGTACGGATCATGCGCGCGGGACAGGTGTCCTCCGCGCGCGACGCGGTCGAGCGGCTGCACCGGCCCGTGCCGCAGGCGCCCCGGGTGGACGCGTCGGTGCGCGCCGAGGAGCGGCACCGCGAGCAGCACCACTGGCATCTGTCCGATCTCCTGCACGCCTTCCATCGCAAGGCCGGCTGAGCGGAGCACCGGGCGTTCGGCGGCATGTCCTTTCCGTAGGATCGGAACATGCCTTCGAACGCCGCTCACGACGACAGGAACGCCAAGAACGTCAAGGACGCCAAGGACGCCAAGAACGCCGCACCGCCGCTCCCGGCCCCCCTCGGGGTGCCCGTCGCCGACTCGCACACCCATCTCGACATGCAGTCCGGCACGGTCGAGGAGGCTCTCGCGAAGGCCGCGTCGGTGGGCGTGACGACCGTCGTCCAGGTCGGCTGCGACATCAAGGGCTCGCAGTGGGCCGCCGAGACCGCGGCGGCGTTCGAGAACGTCCACGCCACCGTCGCCCTGCACCCCAACGAGGCCCCGCGCATCGTCCACGGCGACCCCGACGGCTGGTCCCGGCAGGGCGCGCGCGAGCCGGGCGGGCAGGCCGCGCTGGACGAGGCGCTCGCCGAGATCGACCGGCTGGCCGCACTGCCCCAGGTCAAGGGCGTCGGCGAGACCGGACTCGACTACTTCCGCACCGGACCCGAGGGCGAGGCCGCCCAGGAGCGGTCCTTCCGCGCCCACATCGAGATCGCCAAGCGGCACGGCAAGGCCCTGGTCATCCACGACCGGGACGCCCACGCCGACGTCCTGCGCGTCCTGAAGGAGGAGGGCGCCCCCGAGCGCACCGTCTTCCACTGCTACTCCGGCGATGCCGAGATGGCCGGGATCTGCGCCCGCGAGGGCTACTTCATGTCCTTCGCCGGCAACGTCACCTTCAAGAACGCCCAGAATCTGCGCGACGCCCTCGCCGTCGCCCCGCTGGAGCTGGTCCTCGTGGAGACCGACGCGCCCTTCCTGACCCCGGCGCCGTACCGCGGCCGGCCCAACGCCCCGTATCTCGTCCCGGTCACCGTGCGCGCGATGGCCGCGGTGCGCGGCATCGACGAGGACGCGCTGGCGACCGCCCTGGGCGCCAACACGGCCCGCGCGTTCGGCTACTGAGCGGCTGCCGAGCGACTGCTGGGCGTCCGGTGATCGCCCGTTCGAAAGGCAACTGTACGTAGTCGCGTCGCTTTGGAGAGTGACGACCGCTCCGCTAGGTTCTGGTGGCCCGATCCGGACCCGTCTGGCCTCCTGGAGCGTGTCGGCGTGAGCAAGTCGCAGTACGAGACGTACGGCCCCTACAGCCGTGAACCCCACGCCCGGGACCCGCACGGCCGGGACCCCCACGGCCGGGACCCGCACGGCCAGGACGTGCACGGCCACGACCCGTACGGCCACGACCCGCACGTGCGTGCCCCGTACGGCCACGACGCCCGCGGCCACGGCGGCTTCGACCACACGTCACGGGCGCCGGGGTACGGCGGGTACGGGGACACCTACCGGCCCGCCTACGAGGCCGAGGCGTACCTGGTTCCCGAGCCGGCGCTGCCGCGGCCGAGGCGGGCGGGGAACTATCCAGGAGCGGGGACCCCCGAGGCGGAGGTCCCCGAGGCGGAGATCCCCGGGACGGAGCTGCCGGAGACGGTGGTCCTCGCGACCGGCCGGGGCGCGCGGCGGCGCAGGGCGCGTTCCGGGGAGCGTCCGGAGGCCGCGGTGCGCCGCCTGCTGCCGCAGGCGCTCGTCGTCGCCTTCCTCGCCGGCGGCACCACCGCCTTCGTCGCCAACGACAAGGCGGTCGAGCTGAACGTCGACGGCAAGCCGCGCACCCTGCACACCTTCGCCGACGACGTGACCGAGCTGCTCGCCGAGGAGGGCGTGCACGTGGGCGCGCACGACATGGTCGCGCCCGGCCCCGGCGCCGAGCTCGCCAGCGGCGACGAGGTCGCGGTGCGCTACGGCCGCCCCGTCCGGCTCACGCTGGACGGCGAGCGGCGCGAGGTGTGGACGACGGCGCACACGGTGGACGGGGCGCTCAGGGAGCTGGGGGTGCGGGCCGAGGGCGCGTACCTGTCGGCGTCGCGCTCGCAGCGCATCGGCCGTGCCGGGCTCGCGCTCGACGTGCGCACCGAGCGAGCCGTCACGTTCATGGCGGACGGCCGCACCCGCACCATCCGCACCAACGCGGCGACCGTCCGCGAGGCCGTCGAGGAGGCCGGGATCACGCTGCACGGCCAGGACACCACCTCCGTGCCGCTCGACGGCTTCCCGCGCGACGGGCAGACGGTGACCGTGCTGCGGGTGACCGGCGCCCGGGAGGTCCGCGAGGAGCAGATCCCGTTCCAGGTGCAGCGCACCGACGACGCCACCCTCTTCAAGGGCACCGAGGTCGTCGAGCAGCAGGGGGAGTTCGGGCTGCGCCGGGTCACCTACTTCCTGCGCACGGTCAACGGGGTCCGGGAGAGGCCGCGCCTGGAGGATTCCGCGGTGGTGCGCGAGCCGCGCATGCAGGTGGTGCGGGTGGGGACCAGCCCCCGGCCGAGCTCCGTGCACGGTGCCGACGACCTCAACTGGCACGCCCTGGCCGTCTGCGAGTCCGGGGGGCACCCCGGCGCGGTCGACTCCTCCGGCACCTACGGGGGCCTCTACCAGTTCGACACCCACACCTGGCACAGCCTCGGCGGCTCCGGCCGCCCCCAGGAGGCGGCCGCGGACGAACAGACCTACCGAGCGAAGAAACTCTACGTACGCAGGGGCACCAGCCCCTGGCCCCACTGCGGGTCCCGGCTGCACTCGTAGTCACGCCGTACGCGTGCGGCGTGACTACGGCCACGGCCCGGCAGGGGCTTGCCGCCCCCCACTCTCGGCTTCTCCCCCGCTCTCGGCTTCTCCCCCACTCTCGGCTTCGCTCGAGCGGGCGGGACCCCCACCGCGAGGGCACCTCATCGAGGCGGAGCCGCATATCGGCGGAGCCCCGCGCCCCCGGGGAGCCGCGGCCCGTCGGCCGCATGGCCGTCGTCCCCCGCTGCTACCGCCCCGTACCCTTGTCCCGTGAGCAGCCCCACCCCCGACGCCCTCCTCGGCCCGGCCGACATCCGCGAACTCGCGGCAGCGCTCGGCGTACGCCCCACCAAGCAGCGCGGCCAGAACTTCGTGATCGACGCCAACACGGTCCGCCGTATCGTCCGCACCGCGGAGGTCCGCCCCGACGACGTGGTCGTCGAGGTCGGTCCGGGGCTCGGCTCCCTCACGCTCGCGCTGCTGGAGGTCGCCGACCGGGTCACGGCCGTCGAGATCGACGACGTCCTGGCCGCCGCGCTGCCCTCGACCGTCGCCGCCCGGATGCCGACGCGGGCCGACCGGTTCGCGCTGGTCCACACCGACGCGATGCACGTCACCGAACTGCCCGGCCCGCCCCCGACGGCACTCGTCGCGAACCTGCCGTACAACGTCGCCGTCCCGGTGCTGCTGCACATGCTCGACACCTTCCCGAGCATCGAGCGCACGCTGGTGATGGTGCAGTCGGAGGTCGCCGACCGCCTCGCCGCCACCCCCGGGAACAAGGTGTACGGCGTGCCCTCCGTGAAGGCCAACTGGTACGCCGACGTCAAGCGGGCCGGCGCCATCGGGCGCAACGTCTTCTGGCCCGCCCCGAACGTCGACAGCGGCCTGGTCTCGCTGGTCCGGCGGGCCGAGCCGATCAAGACGACGGCCTCCAAGCGGGAGGTGTTCGCGGTGGTGGACGCGGCGTTCGCGCAGCGCAGGAAGACGCTGCGGGCGGCGCTGGCCGGCTGGGCCGGGTCCCCGGCCGCGGCGGAGGCGGCCCTGGTCGCCGCCGGGATCTCGCCGCAGGCGCGCGGGGAGGCCCTGACGGTCGAGGAGTTCGCGCGGATCGCCGAGCACAAGCAGCAGGGGGAGAGCAGCAAGTGAGCGTCACCGTACGCGTCCCGGCCAAGGTCAACCTCCAGCTCGCGGTGGGCGCCGCCCGTCCCGACGGCTTCCACGGCCTCGCCAACGTCTTCCTCGCCGTCGGCCTGTACGACGAGGTCACCGTCACCCCCGCCGAGGAACTCCGCGTCACCTGCGAGGGCCCGGACGCAGACCTGGTCCCCCTGGACCGCACCAACCTCGCGGCGCGCGCGGCCCTCGCGCTCGCCGAGCGGCGGGGCGTCGACCCGGCCGTGCACATCCACATCGCCAAGGACATCCCGGTCGCCGGCGGCATGGCGGGCGGCAGCGCGGACGGCGCGGGCGCGCTGCTCGCCTGCGACACCCTGTGGAACGCCGGCGCCTCCCGCGCCGAACTCCTCGCCATCTGCGCCGACCTGGGCAGCGACGTGCCGTTCAGCCTGGTCGGCGGGGCCGCCCTCGGCACCGGGCGGGGCGAGCAGCTGACCTCCCTCGACGTCGGCGGCACCTTCCACTGGGTGTTCGCGATGGCCGAGCGAGGGCTGTCGACCCCGGCGGTCTTCCGCGAGTTCGACCGGCTGGCACAGGGGCGGGAGATCCCGGAGCCGGTGGCCTCGGCGGACCTGCTGGAGGCGCTGGCGAAGGGTGACGCGGAGGCGCTGGCGGCGACTGTCTCCAACGATCTTCAGCCGGCCGCCCTGTCCCTGTTCCCGGAACTGGCGGACACGCTGGCGGCGGGGCGCGGGGCGGGTGCGCTGGCCGCGCTGGTCTCGGGATCGGGGCCTACGACGGCCTTCCTCACGCGCGATGCGGAGTCGGCGGAGAAGGTCGCGGCGGCGCTGCGGGCGTCGGGCACCTGCCGCACCGTACGGGTGGCGGCGGGGCCGGTGCCGGGGGCGACGGTTCTCTAGGGCCCGGGCTTCAGAGGGCGTCGATCCCGGTCAGGTCGATGTCGATGTCGTAGGGCACGCTGATCTTGACGTGGTCGTGGTAGATGCCGGTCAGCGCGTAGGTGCCGGTGGCCTTGCCGCGCTCGTAGACCTGCACGACGGGGTGGTCGTCCTGGCCCGCCATGTCGACCAGCCAGAAATGGGGGATGCCCGCCGCGGCGTACTTGTGCGGCTTGTAGTCGCGGTCGCGGGCCTCGGAGTCCGGTGAGACGACTTCGACGGCGAGCAGGACGTCGGCTGCCTTGAAGTGGGTCTGACGGCGGTCGGTGACCGCGTCGGCGCGGACCACGGAGATGTCTGGTTCGGGGCCGTTGCGTTTGTCGAGCACGACAGTCATCTCGCGCTTGACCCTGATCTCCGGCGATGCTGTGCGCCGCAGGCCGTTGATCAGCATGTCGATGGCATCGGCATGAAAGACGCGCTGCGCGCTCACGAAAACCAGGCTCCCGTCGATCAGCTCGGTGTGCGGCGGGAGATCAGGCAGCGTGAACAGGTCGTCCACGGTGTAGCCGTCCTGCGGCGGCACAGGCCAGTGGCGGCGGTGCTCTGTGGACTCGGCGGTCATGGTTCCTCCCATAAACGGGATCCTGCTGCCTGTCCTCAACGGTAGCGGCTGCTTCCCGATCACGTCATCACAAAGAGTGACCACCCCCTCGCGCCCCGCCCCCACCTCCGCAGGCCCTACGCTAGAAGGCTGAGCCACGCGGCGGAGCCGCATGTCGACACCGCCCCGCACAGCCCCCGCGCACAGGAGTGAAATGGCCGTCAATCTGGTCAATGTCGAGAACGTCAGCAAGGTGTACGGCACCCGTGCCCTGCTGGACGGCGTCTCACTCGGCGTGTCGGAGGGGGACCGGATCGGGGTCGTCGGGCGCAACGGCGACGGCAAGACCACCCTCATCCGGATGCTGGCCAAGCTGGAGGAGGCGGACACCGGACGTGTCACGCACTCCGGCGGGCTGCGGCTCGGCGTGCTGACCCAGCACGACTCGCTGGACCCGGCCGCGACCGTTCGGCACGAGGTCATCGGTGACATGGCCGATCACGAGTGGGCCGGCAACGCCAAGGTCAGGGACGTGCTGACCGGGCTGTTCGGCGGGCTCGACCTGCCCGGCTTCCCGAAGGGGCTGGACACCGTCATCGGCCCGCTGTCCGGTGGCGAGCGGCGCCGGATCGCGCTGGCCAAGCTGCTCATCGAGGAACAGGACCTGGTCGTCCTCGACGAGCCCACCAACCACCTCGACGTCGAGGGCATCGCCTGGCTCGCCCAGCACCTGCGCAACCGGCGGTCCGCGCTGGTCTGCGTGACGCACGACCGGTGGTTCCTGGACCAGGTGTGCACCCGCATGTGGGACGTCCAGCGCGGCGACGTGTACGAGTACGAGGGCGGTTACTCGGACTACGTCTTCGCGCGCGCCGAGCGCGAGCGGATCGCCGCCACCGAGGAGACCAAGCGGCAGAACCTGGTCAGGAAGGAGCTGGCCTGGCTGCGCCGCGGCGCGCCCGCCCGTACCTCCAAGCCGCGCTTCCGCGTCGAGGCCGCCAACGAGCTGATCAAGGACGTGCCGCCGCCGCGGGACAGCAGCGAGCTGATGAAGTTCGCCTCCTCGCGGCTCGGCAAGACGGTCTTCGACCTCGAGGACATCACCGTGCAGGCCGGTCCCAAGGTGCTGCTCAAGCACGTCACCTGGCAGCTCGGCCCCGGCGACCGGATCGGCCTCGTCGGCGTGAACGGCGCCGGCAAGACCTCGCTGCTGCGTGCCATGGCCGACGCCGCGCGCACCGAGGGCGAGGCGCAGCCGGTCGGCGGACGCGTCGTCGTCGGCAAGACGGTCAAGCTCGCCTACCTCTCCCAGGAGGTCGCCGAACTCGACCCGAACACGCGGGTCCTGGAGGCAGTGCAGCAGGTGCGTGAGCGCGTCGACCTCGGCAAGGGGCGCGAGATGACCGCCGGGCAGCTGTGCGAGACGTTCGGCTTCAACAAGGAGAAGCAGTGGACGCCCGTCGGTGACCTGTCCGGCGGTGAGCGGCGCCGGCTCCAGCTGCTGAGGCTGCTGATGGACGAGCCCAACGTCCTCTTCCTCGACGAGCCCACCAACGACCTCGACATCGAGACCCTCACCCAGCTCGAGGACGTCCTCGACGGCTGGCCCGGTTCGATGATCGTCATCTCCCACGACCGGTTCTTCGTGGAGCGCACCACGGACCGGGTGTTCGCCCTCCTCGGCGACGGCACCCTGCGCATGCTGCCGCGCGGCATCGACGAGTACCTGGAACGCCGTCAGCGCATGGAGGAGGCCGTCGCCGCGCAGGTCGCCGCCGCGGCGCCCAAGGCGGACGGCGCGGAGAAGAGCGCCGCCGACCAGCGCGCCGCCAAGAAGGAACTCCAGAAGATCGAGCGGCAGTTGGACAAGATCTCCGAGAAGGAGTCCAAGCTGCACGACCGGATCGCCGAGAACGCCACGGACTTCGCCAAGGTCGCCGAACTGGACGCCCAGCTGCGGGACCTGGCCGGGGAGCGCGAGGAACTGGAGCTGCGCTGGCTGGAACTGGCGGAGGATGCCTGACGGAGCCGGAGCGGCGCCCGGCCTCGCGACATTCCACGCAGGGGGCGCGTGCACCGCGTGAAGGGGGCGTGAAGGCGCATAACGACGGCGTCACGGGCCGGTCCTCCCTTGGGAACAGGGGAGGACGCGGCCCTCTTTGCTGTCCGTGCCGGGTGATAAAAAGAGCCGACTGACTGTCTGAGTACGACCTTGGGTCCGTGAACGAACCTCAGGGCGTGGCTACAAATCAGTGAACGAGGGGGAAGACCGCTGATGACCCAGCCGCCCGACCAGCCGCCGCAGGGTGGTCTCGGAGCACCGCAGGAGCCGCCGCACGCCGGCGGATTCGGGGCCCCGCCCACACCTCCGCAGATGCCGCCCGCGCCCCCGGCCCAGCCGCCGCAGCCGGGCTACGGCTACCCCCAGCAGCCCGGCCCCTACGCCCAGCAGCCGGGCCCCTACGCCCAGCCGGGCCCGTACGGCGCACCCACCGCACCGAACGCGCCCACCGCTCCCGGCACCCCGGGCCCGTACGGCCAGCCCCAGCAGCCCGGCCCGTACGGTCACCCCCAGCAGCCCGGCCCGTACGCCCCGCAGCCCGGCTACGGCTACCCGCAGCAGCCGCAGTACCCGGGCGCGCCCGGCACCGCGCCCGGCGGTCCGGCGGCCAAGAGGAAGACGGCTCTGATCATCGGTGCCGCGGTGGCCGCGCTGCTCGTCATCGGCGGCACCGTCTACGCCGTCACGAGCGGTGGCGACGACGGCGGCAGGAGGAAGCCGGTCGCCGAGAAGAGCGACGACAACAAGCCGTCCGCCTCCGACGTGCCGGTCAACCCCGGTGACGGCAGCGGCGACGGCGGTTCGGACCCGGAGAACCTCAACGAGGGCCGGGGGCCCGGCGAGGCGAAGGTGCTCTGGTACAAGACGGCCCCCGACGCCCCCGGTTCCGGCGCCGACGCCCCCGGCATGTGGGTCACCGGCAAGGCGGTGGTGAAGGCCGCGTACAAGCAGGTCTTCGCCTACAACACCGGTGACGGCAACCCCAGTTGGGACCCGATCTCCTTCCCGCAGAAGGTCTGCGCGGTCACTTCGCGGCCGTCGGACGACGGCAAGGTCGTCGTGGCCTACATGAGCGGTGTCAGCGACCGCGCCAAGTGCAACCAGCTCCAGCAGATCGACCTGGACACCGGCAAGAAGGGCTGGACCGCCGAGGTCGCCGACGGCGGGCTGTTCGACAGCGCGCTCAGTGTCGAACTGTCCGTCAGTGGCAGGACCCTGGTGGTGGGCCGCTCGCAGTCGGGCGTGGCGTACGACATGGACACCGGCCGCAAGATGTACGAAGCGAAGAAGTACGGCAACGCCTGCTTCCCGACGGCGTTCGCGGGCGGCGACGGCAAGCTGATCCAGGTGGCCTCCTGCGACGCGGCCGGCAGCGACGAGCACGACGAGATCGCCGAACTCGACCCGGCCACCGGCAAGGTCAAGTGGAAGCAGCCGTTCAAGAAGGGCTGGACTGTCGCGCGGGCCTACTCCCTCGACCCGCTCGTGGTCTACCTGACCAACGAGGACGAGAAGGCCTGGAACATCTCCACCCTGACCGGCAACGGCACGTTCCGTTCGCAGGTCAAGGTGGACGAGAAGTTCTCCCCCAGCTGCGGCTGGGCGATCCTCGAACGGGACCTGCAGGGCTGCCAGGGCGTCGCCGTCGGCTCCGACACGCTCTTCCTGCCGACCGACAACTCGGGCGGCGCGAACGAGATCGTCGCGATCAGCCTCGCCACCGGCAAGGAGAGGTGGCGCGTCAAGTCCCCGACGGACGAGTCGATGGCACCGGTGAAGGTCGAGGGCGGCAACCTCATCGCCTATGTGCAACCGTCGTACGACGCCGGCGGCCAGGTCGTGTCGATCTCGGTCCCGGGCGGTTCGCACACGCCGACGGAGCTGCTGCAGAACCCCGCGGGCACGGCGCAGATCGAGCGCACCTTCTTCGACAGTGACATCGACTGGGTTGACGGGCGCTTCTACATCTCCACCTCCCGGCTCACCGGCAACGACGACACGAAGGAGAAGCTGATGATGGCCTTCGGCAAGTGAGCCCCGGCCCGTCTCCGTCTCCCTCTCCGTTCCCAGCCGTTCCCGGGCCGTCCGGCCCCGAGTGCTTCTTCGAGGTACCTCCGTCATGACCCAGCCGCCTCCGCCGCCGCCCAACCAGCCCCCGCCGCAGGGCGGTTTCGGCCCGCCGCAGGACCAGCCGCCCGCGCCCCAGACCCCCGCGACCCCGCCGCCGCCGAACCAGCCGCCGAACCAGCCGCCGGGCCAGCCGCCGGGCTTCCAGCAGACCCCGCAGCCCGGCTACGGCTACCCGCAGCAGCCCCCGGCGCCGCAGCAGCCCCCGACCCCGCCGCAGCCGCAGCCCGGCTTCGGCCAGCCCCAGCCGCCCGCGCCCCAGGCTCCCCAGCCCGGCTACGGATACCCGGGCACGCAGCAGAACCCGTACCACCAGCCCACCCAGCCGCCCGGAGCCCCGTACGCCCCGCAGCAGGGCTACGGGCAGCCGGGTTATGGACAGCCGGGTTATGGACAGCCGGGTTATGGGCAGCAGGGGTACGGCTACCCGGGCGGCCCCGGCATGCCGACGCAGCCGCAGCCCGCGAAACCGGCCGGCGGGAGGAACAACGCCGCGCTCGTCATCATCGTCGCCGCGGTCGTCGTGATCGCGCTGATCGTCGGCGGCGGCGTCTGGTACGCCAACTCCTCCGGCGACGACGGCAAGAAGCACGACACCGCGTCCTCCAGCGGCAGCACGGGCGACACGGGCGGCAAGAACGCCACCACGGGCGGGTCCTCGGGCGGCAAGGAGAAGGCTCCGGCGAACCCGGCGAGCCACGTCCTCTTCAAGGTCCCGCTGCCCGACTCGAAGAACTCCGTCCGCACCGCGGGCTCCTGGCTGACCGACAAGGTGTACGCCAAGAGCGGGATCGCCGAGATCGTCGGCTACAACCCCGCCACCGGCGGCAAGATGTGGACGATCTCGTTGCCCGGCACGGTCTGCGCTGTCACCCAGCACGTCACCGAGGACGACAAGACCGCGATCGTCTACGAGTCGTCGAAGAGCGACACCGCGCGCTGCTCCGAGGTCGGGGTCATCGACCTCGACAAGGGCACCAAGCTGTGGTCGAAGTCGGTCGGCAGCGGTGACTACCCCGTCAGCTGGGAGAACGTGACGGTCGCCCAGCACACCGTCGCGGTCGGCAGCACCGACGGCGGCGCCGCGTTCGACGTCGCCTCCGGCAAGGTGCTGTGGCAGCCGAAGCCGACGGACGGCTGCTACGACGCCGGGTACGGCGGCGGCACCAAGCTGGTCGCGGTGCGCAAGTGCGGCAGCATCGACAACCCCACGCTGCACATCCAGACCATCGATCCCGGCACCGGCAAGGTGATCGCCGAGTACAAGATGGCCTCGGGCATCGAGTACGCGAGCGTCGTCTCCACCGACCCGCTGGTGGTGGCCGCGGACATCGGCGACAGCGCGGGCGACGGCAGCGGCGTCTCGGACTACTTCTCGATCGACAACAAGACCGGGAAGCTGCTCACCCGCATCTCCGCCCCCGGCGACGACTACGCCGGCGACTGCGACGGCATCACCCGCGTCGAGGACTGCAAGGCGATCGTCGTCGGCAACGGCAAGCTGTACGTGCCCACCGAGGAGCACGACTCCAGCAGCGACGAGTACAGCAAGACCAACGAGATCGTCGCCTTCGACCTGACCACCGGCAAGCTGACCGGCCAGCGGGCCGAGGCCGGCGACGGCTACACGATCTACCCGGTGCGCATGGACGGCGGCAACCTGCTGGCCTACAAGCGCCCGCCGTACGACAAGGGCGGCCAGGTCGTCAGCATCGACGGCTCCTCCTTCAAGGCCACCACCCTGCTGGAGAACCCCGCCGATCAGGGGACGCGGGAGGCCGAGGTCTCGATGTCCCCGGACTTCGCGGAGTTCCGGTTCGGGCAGGGCCGGCTGTACATGGCGGCGCTGTACGCGCACAGCGGCGACTTCGGCACCAAGGAGTACCTGGCGCTCGCGTTCGGCACGAGCGGCTGACGCGGCGAACGCCCTTGTCAGGGGCCTGATCAACTCTGATCGAGCGGAGGTGCCCCGGATTTTCGTCGATCCGGGGCACTTCTGCCGCATAGGGGCAGCGCGACGTCGAACAAGCGTGTAGCTTCCGGGGGCATGAAGGGGCGAGGTGCCGGGGGGCCCTCTGTCATCGAGGGCCGGTGGACGTCCATAGTGGGGCATCCATGGGGGGACTGGGGGGTGCTCTATGGGAGTGCGGCTCATGGTCGTCGACGACCACCGCTTGCTCGCGGAGGCGTTGGCGTCGGCGTTGAAGCTGCGCGGGCACCGGGTGCTCGCGGCGGCGGCGCCGGCGGCGGGTGCGGCCGAGCTGGTGATCACCCGGGCACCCGAGGTGTGCCTGCTGGGCACGGCGGCACCGGCCGAACCGGGCGCCTTCGACCCGGTGATCCGCATCAAACGGGAGCGCCCGCAGGTGGCGGTCCTGGTCCTCGGCCCCGTGCCGTCACCACGCGGCATCGCCGCGGCCTTCGCCGCCGGCGCGTCCGGATACGTACGCCAGGACGAACGCATCGAGGGCGTCGAACGAGCCATCATGAAGGCCCGGGCAGGCGAGGCGGCCATCGCGCCGCAACTGCTGCAGGGAGCCTTCAGCGAGCTGCTGAACCCGGCGGCGCAGCCCGACGACGAGGGGCAACGGCTGCTGGAGATGCTCACGGCCAGGGAAGTGGAGGTACTGGTCCGCGTCGCGGACGGCGAGGACACGCGCCTGATCGCCGCGGGCATGGGCATCGCCCCCTCCACCGCCCGCACCCACGTCCAGCGGGTCCTGATGAAACTCGGCGTCGGCTCCCGTCTGGAGGCCGCAGCCCTGGCCGCCCGCACGGGCATCCTGGACCGCGCGGGCACCTTTCCCCACCCGCCCCCCGGGGAGGGGTTCAGTGCAGGCGGTCCTGGACGTCGATGACGCACTGGTAGGTGTCGATCGCGGCGGCGAGCACGGTCTTCTGCTCGCCCGGGTCCACCACCGCGCTGTCGAGGCGATGGTTCAACGTCTGCCACTGCGCCCGGTCGCCGCTGTTGAAGTAGGCGGTTCCGCGATCCGCGGCGAGGCCGTAGGCCGACTCGACATGCCGGCGCAGGACGGCCTCGGCACCGAGCGTCGAGCCCTCCATCACATAGAGACAGCCCAGGCACTCCACGCCGACGCTCGCACGGAGCTTCTTTGCGAGTAGCTCCGCCGGCGCGACGGCCGTCGAAGCGGCCGGTCCGGCACCGGATGCGGCGTCGAAGAACTCGAGATCCCGGTCGAAGGCCGCCGTCTTCGAAAGATCGTCACGCCAGACCTGTACGACCGACGGATGACTGCTGCCGCGCAGGGTCTCTTCCAGCGCGCGATAGATGACGGCGTACGACCGCAGCAGTCCCACGTACTTCTCGCGGGGCAGGGTCTCCGACTGCATGGCGGTACCGAAGGAGTTCACCATGAGCGCTTTGTGATAGTCCTGCGTCTCCCGCAGAATCATGCTGGATATCGGTGCCATGGAACGCTTCTCCCGTTTCGTTCAAGGTGACGTGGGCGCGGCAGGCGCGAGCAGCGAGTCGAGGGAAGTCGTGGAGTGCAGCCGTTCGGCGACCATGTCGATGTGGTGGCCGACCCGCTCGATGGCCGCGTCGAAGTACTCCGCGCTCTCCTTGGACCGGCACAGCGCGAATACCTGATCCTTCGCCGTCCGCTTGAATCGAACGGCCTCATCCGCGAGACGGCGCATCACCTCCGGGAGCCGCGGGTGCCGCAACGCGAAGGATTTGAGTTCCTCCGGCGTCATCTCGTCCGGGGCGCCTTGCGCACCTTCCGTCGCCAGCAGTTCCAGGACGACACGGTTCTTCAGTCCTTTGAAGTCGGCGAAGCTGTTCGCGCCCGCGTAGCGGGGAATGAAATCCACCAGGTCGTTCAGCAACTGCCCGGCCAGCCCCATGAGATGCATGCTCTCGTCGAGGACGACTCGCTCCTCCTTGGGCACGTCCAACGCCAAAGCCGCCGTGTTCACGGGCAATTGGAGAAGCGTGGACGTCTTCAGCGCGGCGACCGACATCCAGAATTCGATGCGGGACTCCGGGGACGCGGTCGCCAGACTCCGCTTCACTTCGGCGAGGCCCGTGGACAGGTCGAGCGCCTGTCCGGTGAACCCGTTGCGTACGGCTCCCACCGCGTAGTCGACCACCTCGGGGTCCGCGATGTGGCGCAGCCCGCTCATCATCATCCAGCAGGCCGTGTTGAGGGCGAGCGGAGCACCGTGGGTGATGTGCAGCGCCGGCTTTTCGCCGGCCGATGGGCGCAGCCGATATCGCGGTCTTTCCTGGCGGAATTACGGGGCCGGGCTCCCGGAGTGGGGCCCGGCCCCGTGTCGCGTCAGTCGGACCGGGGCTCCTCGCTCTCCCCGTCCGGCAGCGCGTCGGACGGCGAAGACGCCGCGGGCCGGAGCTTCAGCCACGCCAGGAAGAACACGCCGAGGGCCAGCATCCCCAGCCCGGTCCAGAGGTTGATGTTGACGCCCTCGGCCTTGTCGATCGCGGCCTGGGAGTCGGTGATGCCGGTGATCGTGACGATGACGCCGTAGACCACGAACAGGCCGCCGATGATGCGGCGCAGGTCGAAGATGCGGGCGGCCGTCGCGGACCTGCCCTCCAGCTCGGTGACTTCCCGCTGGACGTCCTCCTCGGAGTACCCGTGGTGCTCGGGGCGCTCGGGACGGCGGTCGGAGTGCTCGGTCATGGTTTCCTCATCCTCCCGCGATCAGAACGAGAACGGGATGTAGCAGGCGGCGGCCAGGACGACCGCACCCCAGCCCAGCAGGGCCGGCTTGCGGTACCAGGCCTCGTCGCCGGGGGCGGGCGGCTCGGTCATGCCGGGAGAGGCGGTGCCGTAGACCAGGCCCCGCAGCTCCTTCGCCGGCTTGGGCTTCGTGAACAGGGACACCGCGACCATCACGACCGCACCGGCGACGAAACCGGCGATCGCGGAGACGAAGTTGGCGCCCTGGTCGGAGGGGATCGAGATGATCCCCTTCTTGTAGAGGACGAAGTAGTTGATCATCGCTGTGACGGTGCCGGCGAGCAGACCCCAGAAGCCGGACTTCGCGGACGCCCGCTTCCAGAACAGGCCGACGATGAAGACGACGAACATCGGCACGTTGAAGAAGGAGAACAGTGTCTGCAGGTAGCTCATGATGTTCGAGAACGAGGACGCCAGGAACGCGGTGCCGACGGAGGCGGCGACGCCGATGACGGTGATGAGCCGGCCGAAGCGGACGTAGTACCCGTCCTCACGGCCCTTGACCACGTACCGCGCCCAGATGTCGTTGGTGAACACCGTGTTGAAGGACGACACGTTCGCCGCCATGCCCGCCATGAACGCGGCCAGCAGTCCGGTGACCGCGATGCCGAGGACGCCGTTGGGCAGCAGCTCCTGCATCAGGTAGGGGATGGCGTCGTTGTACTGGAGGCCGGAGCCTGGGGTGCCGATGTCCGGGACGAGGGCTGCGGCGACCAGGCCCGGGATCATCACCAGGAAGACGATGAAGATCTTCGGGTAGGCGGCGATCAGCGGGGTCCGCTGCCCGGCGGAGAGGTTCTTCGCGGACAGCGCGCGCTGCACCTCGGCGAAGTTCGTCGTCCAGTAGCCGAAGGACAGCACGAAGCCGAGGCCGAGCACGATGGTCAGCCAGTTCGCGCCGAGCGGGTTGACGTGGCCGATGCCGGTGCCGCCCCAGGCCGTGGTGAAGTTCGCGCCGTGCGTCGCGGTGAGCTTGTCGGTCAGCCCGCCCCAGCCGCCGGCCTTCTTCAGGCCGAGCACGGTGATCGGGATCAGCGCCGCGAGGATCACGAAGAACTGGAGCACCTCGTTGTAGATCGCGGAGGACAGTCCGCCCAGCGTGATGTACGCGAGCACGAACGCCCCGGCGACCACGATGGCCACCCACTGCGGCCAGCCCAGCAGCGCCTCGACGACGATCGCGAGGGCGTAGAGGTTGACGCCCGCGATCAGGATGGCGGCGAACGCGAACAGGGCCGAGCTGAGCAGGTGGGCGGCCCGGTCGAAGCGCAGCAGCAGGAACTCGGGGACCGAGCGGACCTTGCTGCCGTAGTAGAAGGGCATCATCACCAGGCCCAGGAAGACCATGGCGGGGATGGCGCCGATCCAGTACCAGTGCACGGTGTAGGCGCCGTACTGCGCGCTGTTCGCGGCCATGCCGAGGATCTCGGTGGCCGCCAGGTTCGCCGAGATGAAGGCGAGACCGGTGATCCAGGCGGGCAGCGAGCGTCCGGAGAGGAAGAAGTCGAGGCTCGTCCTCACCGAGCGGCGGGCCGCGAAGCCGATGCCGAGGACGACGACGAAGTAGATCGCCAGGATCGTGTAGTCCAGCCCGTTGGTGGGGAGCCGTAGCTCCGCCGCCAGCCGGGTGGTGCCGAATGTGGGGGTTTGCATGAGAACTCGCTTCGTCGCGCGAACTGATCCAGGCGGATCTTGTGCCTCCGCATTCAGTAATTGAACACTTCTGATGGTGTTCTTTGTTTGATCGTGATCGTACTGAGTGTTGTGGAGTTGTGGTTTGTTATGTTTGGTTGTGTTGAGGGAGGGTGGGGTCCCGAACCCCGGCCGCCCCCAGCGACCTCGGCGCGGATGGAAGGCGACGTGTTGTGAAGAAGACCTCGACCCGGCTGGCCGACGGTCGTGAGCTGATCTACTACGACCTGCGGGACGACACCGTGCGCGACGCCGTCGACCGTCGCCCGCTGGAGCCCACGGTCACCACGGCCGAGATCCGCCACGACGTGCTGCTCGGCGACTCGGTCGCCGTCGCCTCACACCGCCAGGGCCGCACCTACCACCCACCGGCCGACGAATGCCCGCTCTGCCCGACCCGGGGCGGGAAGCTCAGCGAGATCCCCGACTCCTCGTACGACGTCGTCGTCTTCGAGAACCGCTTCCCCTCGCTCGCCGGCGACGTCGGCCGCTGCGAGGTCGTCTGCTTCACCTCCGACCACGACGCGTCCTTCGCCGACCTCACCGAGGAACAGGCACGGCTCGTGCTGGACGCGTGGACGGACCGGACGTCGGAGCTGTCGCACCAGCCCTCCGTCAAGCAGGTGTTCTGTTTCGAGAACCGGGGCGAGGAGATCGGCGTCACCCTCGGGCACCCGCACGGCCAGATCTACGCCTACCCCTTCACCACCCCCCGCAGCGCCCTGATGCTCCGCTCGCTCGCCGCCCACCGGGAGGCGACCGGCGGGGAGAACCTGTTCGACGCCGTCCTCGCGCGTGAACTCGCCGGCGAGCGGGTCGTCCTTGAGGGTGAACACTGGGCGGCCTTCGTGCCGTACGCCGCGCACTGGCCGTACGAGGTCCACCTGTATCCGAAGCGCCGCGTGCCCGATCTGCTCGGCCTCGACGAGGCGGCGCGCACAGAATTCCCGAAGGTCTATCTGGAACTCTTGAGGCGCTTCGACCGGATCTTCGATGGGCGGGAGGGTTCTGTGGGCGGGTCTCCGACGCCGTACATCGCGGGCTGGCACCAGGCCCCGTTCGGCACGCTGGACGGGTTCGGCGGTGTCACGCGCGACGACTTCGCGCTCCACCTCGAGCTCTTCACCATTCGCCGCACTTCCGGCAAGCTGAAGTTTCTCGCGGGTTCCGAGTCCGGCATGAGTGTGTTCATCAACGACGTGCCGCCGGAGCGCGCGGCAGAGCGACTGCGAGAGGTAGCGAGTTCATGAAGTACCTGGTGACGGGTGGCGCGGGTTACGTCGGCAGTGTCGTGGCACAGCACCTGCTGGAGGCCGGCCACGAGGTCACCGTCCTCGACAACCTCTCCACCGGCTTCCGCGAGGGCGTGCCCTCCGGTGCCGCGTTCATCGAGGGCGACATCCGTGACGCCGCCAAGTGGCTCGACGCCTCCTACGACGGAGTGCTGCACTTCGCCGCGTTCTCGCAGGTCGGCGAGTCGGTGGTGAAGCCGGAGAAGTACTGGGACAACAACGTCGCCGGCAGCATGGCCCTGCTCGGCGCGATGCGCGAGGCGGGCGTGCGCACGCTCGTCTTCTCCTCCACGGCGGCCACCTACGGCGAGCCGGAGCAGGTCCCGATCCCGGAGTCCGCCCCGACCCGGCCGACCAACCCCTACGGCGCCTCCAAGCTCGCCGTCGACCACATGATCACCAGCGAGGCGAACGCCCACGGCCTGGCCGCCGTCTCACTGCGCTACTTCAACGTGGCCGGTGCCTACGGCACCTGCGGCGAGCGCCACGACCCCGAGTCGCACCTGATCCCGCTCGTCCTCCAGGTCGCCCAGGGCCGCCGCGACGCGATCTCCGTCTACGGCGACGACTACCCGACCCCGGACGGCACCTGCGTCCGCGACTACATCCACGTCGCGGACCTGGCCGAGGCCCACCTGCTGGCCCTGACGGCCGCCCGGCCCGGCGAGCACCTCATCTGCAACCTCGGCAACGGCAGCGGCTTCTCCGTCCGCGAGGTCGTCGAGACCGTCCGCGAGGTCACCGGCCACCCGATCCCCGAGGTCGTCGCGCCGCGCCGCGGCGGCGACCCCGCGGCCCTGGTCGCCTCGGCGGACACGGCCCGCGAGAAGCTGGGCTGGAACCCGTCCCGCGCGGACCTCGCCGGGATCGTCGCGGACGCGTGGGAGTTCGCGCAGAGCATCGCGAAGGGGCACTAGTGGGGGCACAGCAGGTCCGGGAGCGCTTCGCCGAGCTGTACGGGGCCGAGCCGGAGGGGGTGTGGGCGGCGCCGGGCCGGGTCAACCTGATCGGCGAACACACCGACTACAACGACGGCTTCGTCATGCCGTTCGCTCTTCCGCACCGGGTGACGGCGGCGGTCTCCCGCCGCACCGACGGCGTCCTGCGCCTGCACTCGGCGGACGCCGGCGGCGACGTCGTGGAGCTGTCCCTGGACGCGCTCGCCCCGCAGAGCGACGCGAACTGGACGGCGTACGCGGCGGGCGTCGTCTGGGCCCTGCGCGAGGCCGGCCACGGGATCACCGGCGCCGACGTCCACCTCGCCTCCACGGTCCCGACCGGCGCGGGCCTGTCCTCCTCGGCGGCCCTGGAGGTCGTGATCGCGCTCGCGCTCGACGACCTGTACGGCCTCGGCCTGCAGCGCTGGCGGCTGGCCCGCCTGTGCCAGCGCGCCGAGAACGTGTACGTCGGCGCGCCGACCGGGATCATGGACCAGACGGCCTCCGCCTGCTGCGAGTCCGGGCACGCCCTCTTCCTCGACACCCGTGACCTGTCCCAGCGGCAGATCCCCTTCGACCTCGCGGCGCGGGGACTGCGCCTGCTGGTCGTCGACACCCAGGTCAAGCACGCCCACAGCGGCGGCGAGTACGGCAAGCGCCGGGCCGGCTGCGAGAAGGGCGCCGCTCTGCTCGGCGTGGACGCCCTGCGCGACGTCGCCTACGCCGACCTGGACGCGGCCCTCGCCCGCCTCGGCGACGAGGAGGAGATCGTCCGCCTGGTCCGGCACGTGGTGACGGAGAACCACCGGGTGGAACGCGTGGTCTCCCTCCTCCGGGCCGGCGAGACCCGGGCCGTCGGCCCGATCCTCACCGCGGGCCACGCCTCCCTGCGCGACGACTTCCGCGTCTCCTGCCCGGAGCTCGATCTGGTCGTCGACACCGCCCTCGCATCCGGCGCCCTCGGCGCCCGCATGACCGGCGGCGGCTTCGGCGGCTCGGCCATCGTCCTCACGGAAGCCACCGACGTCGACACCCTCACCAAGGCCGTCGAGGAGGCCTTCGCGGCGGCGGGCTTCAAGGCCCCGCGCGTCTTCGAGGCGGTGCCGGCGGCGGGGGCGCGGCGGGTCGGCTGACGTCCGCTGTTCAGGGGGCGGTGCCAGGTTTCAGAACCCGGCGCCGCCGCCCGCGAAGCGGACCGGCGAGACGAGGGCGACGCGGATCAGTCCGGGTTCCGGCGGTGGGGCGTCGTAGACGTAAGTGACCGTCAGAGCCGGACGGGTGTCCGTGGCTTCGACGCGTGTCGTGTAGAGCTTCATGCCTCCGACGGCACCGCGTGCCTGCCGGCCGAGCAGAGGGGTCTTCTCCAGTTCGGCGCGCAGAGCCTCGACGGCCTCAAGAGCCCCGTGGCCGATGGCCTGACAGCGGGCGAGGGCCTCATGGGTGATCTCGGCGATGACTGGTTGCTTGTCCTCGGTCAACGCTCGGTCCCTCGAGCAGCCTGGATCTCGGCGACGGCCGTGGCCACCGCGGTGTCGAAGCCGGGATCCTGCCGGGCGATGATCCGGCCGCGGAACTCCTCGACCAGGCGGACGACGCCGCTGAGATCGGCGGGGTCGGCGTGGTTGATCTCGCGGGCCAGTTCGGCCTCGAAGTCGTCGCTGTCGCCGGGGAAGCCGTAGCCCATGGTGAGCGCGGCACGGAGTTCGCCGATGGTGCGCACGGGGGGAAGGTGGGGCGTGCCGGAGTCTGCCGGTTCTGCGGTCATGGCGGACAGGGCTCCTTTCACGGGTGTGGGTTTCACGGTACCGGGAGCCGCTTGGTCAGCGTGTACTCCGTGACGCCCGGCGGATAGTCGGGGATCACGCACACCACGTCGTACCCCTGCCTCGTGTAGAACTCGGGCGCCTGGAAGTCCCAGGTCTCCAGGCGAGCGCCCGTGCAGGCGCGGTCGGCGCGGGCGATGCGCTCGGCGCGGGCCAGCAGGTGGGAGCCGACGCCCTTGCCGCGGTGGCGGGCGTCGACCCACAGGTAGGTGACGTGCAGCCAGGTCGTCCAGGTGTGGCCGACCAGGCCGCCGGCCAGATCGCCGGCGGAGTCCAGGGCCCAGACGTGCAGGGGGACTTCACGTTCGCCGGGCGTGCCGCGCAGCGCGGCCAGCACCGGCGAGGCCGCCGTGTTGGTGTTCCGCAGCCGGGCGCGCAGCAGATCACATCGGTCTTTGTCGACTTCCGCCTCAATACGAAACATGCGGCACACCATAAGCGCGAAGGACGGCCAGTTCTGTAAATCGACTTCCGCTCCGTGCTCCCGTCCGTACTCTGAGGAGCAGCACCGGTGGGGGCCGGCGCCGATCAGGGGGCGAGACTGGCGGGTACGGCGCCCGCAGTGGGGGTAACAGTTTCCGCGACGGCGGCGGCCGTGCGGTCGGCGTTCCTTCCGCGGGTGTCGTACCCGCGCGGGTCGCCGTTCTCCGACCTTTCCGGACGTTCTCTCCGGACGTCTTCCGGACCTTTGGCCATCCCCTGCTCCATGTGGAGCCCGGGGAAGGGGGTTTCGTTGGTTCGCATTCGAGTCCTGGTCGTCGACGACCACCGCATCTTCGCCGAGTCGCTCGCCGCCGCCCTGGCCGCCGAGCCCGACGTCGACGTCTCCGCCGCGGGCAGCGGCCCGGCCGCGCTGCGCTGTCTGGAGCGCGCGGCCGCCGAGGGCCGCCGCTACGACGTGCTCCTCGTCGACGCCGACCTCGGCGGCACCGTGCCCGGCATGCGCCCGGCCGTGCCCGGCATGCGCCCGGCCGTGCCTGTCCAGGTGGGCGGCGAGGGCGGTCTGGTCGACGGGATCTCGCTGGTGGCGGGCGTCCGCGCGGCCCAGTCCGGGGTGCGGACCGTGGTGCTCGCCGAGAAGGACGACCCCCGGCGCGCGGCGCTCGCCCTGCAGGCCGGCGCCTGCGGCTGGGTCGCCAAGGACTGCTCCCTGTCCCGGCTGCTGACGGTGGTACGGGGTGTGCTGCGCGACGAGACGCATCTGCCGCCCGCGCTGCTCACCGGTGTCCTCAAGGAGCTGACGGCCGCGCGCAAGCACCGCACCGAGAGCGAGCGGCTGGTGGAGTCGCTGACCCCGCGCGAGCTGGAGGTGCTGCGCTGCATGGTCGCGGGCCTGGGCCGCAAGGCCGTGGCGGAACGGCTGTTCCTGTCCCCGCACACCGTGCGCACCCACATGCAGAACGTCCTCGGCAAGCTGGGCGTCCACTCCACCCTGGCCGCCGTGGCGCTCGCCCGGCGGGCCGGGCTGGGGCCCGCGGAGCTTCCCCTAGCCGGGAATGTTGTCGAACGGGGCGGTCAGCTGGCGTAGCAGCCCCGCGAGTTCGGCCCGCTGGGCGCGGGACAGCTCGCCGAGGATCGCCCGCTCCTGGTCCAGCAGGCCGGACAGTGCCTGGTCGGCGCGGTCCCGGCCGGTGTCGGTGAGCCGGACCAGTACGCCCCGCCGGTCGCTCGGGTCGGGCAGCCGCTCGACCAGGCCCTTCTTCGCGAGCCGGTCGATCCGGTTGGTCATCGTGCCCGAGGTGACCAGGGTCTGGGTGAGCAGTTGTCCGGGGGAGAGCTGGTACGGCGTTCCCGCGCGCCGCAGCGCGGTCAGTACGTCGAACTCCCACGGTTCGAGCTCGTGCTCGGAAAAGGCGAGCCGGCGTGCGCGATCCAGGTGCCGGGCCAGTCTGCTCACCCGGCTGAGCACCTCGAGCGGCTCCACGTCGAGGTCCGGGCGCTCCCGGCGCCATGCTGCGACCAGCCGATCGACCTCGTCCTCCATGGAGATCAGTGTAGTGGTTGTGTCGACGTGAAGTCTCTTGACTCCAAACCTCTTGGAGAAAAATCTCTCGATATCAAGTTTCTTGACATAGAGATAATTCGGAGAGGAAAGTACTGCACATGACGACACCCACCTGGGATCCCGCCCAGTACCTCCGTCACGCCGGCCACCGCGCCCGCCCCTTCGTCGACCTCCTCGCCCGCGTCCCGGCCCTCCCCGCGGAACCCTCCGCGAGGCGCCCCCGCATCGCCGACCTCGGCTGCGGCCCCGGCAACGTCACCGCCCTGCTCGCCGAACGCTGGCCCACCGCCCGCATCACCGGCTACGACAACTCGCCCGAGATGCTCGACAAGGCCCACGTCGACCACGCGGGCCCCACGGCAGGGGGCGGAAGCCTCGACTTCGCCCACGCCGACGCCCGGACCTGGACACCCGAGGAGCCGTACGACCTGATCGTCTCCAACGCCACCCTGCAGTGGGTGCCGGGCCACGCCGAACGCTTCGCCGACTGGATCGCCGGCCTCACCCCCGGCGGCACCTTCGCCTTCCAGGTCCCCGACAACATCGATGCCCTGCTGCACTCCCTGATGCGCGACCTCGCGGCCACCCCCCGCTGGAAGCCCCGCCTCGCCGACGTCCTGCGCGAGGTGGACTCCGTCGACACCCCCTGCGCCTACCTGGACCGCCTCGCCCGCCTCGGCTGCGCGACCGACGTCTGGCAGACCACGTACTTCCACGTCCTTGAGGGCGAGGACCCGGTCCTGGACTGGGTCAAGGGCACCGGCCTGCGCCCCGCCCTGACCGCCCTGGCCGACGACCCGGAGGCCCAGGGCGCCTTCCTCACCGAGTACCGGGACCTGCTGCGGGAGGCCTACCCGACCGAGCCCTACGGCACGGTCATGCCCTTCCGCCGGCTGTTCGCGGTGGCCGTGAAGGAAGAGTGAGAGTGCTGTTCCTGTGAACGGTCAGACCGTCCGGCCCAGGTGTGTGACGAGGATGCGGATGACCTCGGCCTCGACGACATAGAGGACTCGGTAGCCACCGACGCGAAGGCGGCGCATGTCCGGACCGTACGGCGTCGATTCCATCGGTCGCGGATCGTGAGCCAGCTCGTCGATCGCGTCCAGGACCTTGGCGAGTCCTGCTGGGTCGTCCTCCAGGAACCGTGCCGCAGCATTGAGGGCGTGCGGTTCGAAGATGATCTCGTAGGTCACGACTTTTCGAGCCCCAGCCGCCTGCGCACCTCTGCCATGGGGATGCCCTCGCCCAGCGTCCCTTCCGCCTTGCGTCGCTGGTAATCGGCGACGGCCACGGCGTCTTCGAGATCCTCTATCACCTGCGGGGACACGAGGAGTGCGGCGACGTGCCCATGGTCGGTGAGGGCGATCGTCTCGCGGCCGTGAGCCGCACGGCGAACCAGGTCGCCGAGCTGGGAACGGGCTGCACTGATCGCGATCTGAGTCATGCCGCCAGGATTCCACAAGGTGTATCTAGCTGCCCACTAGTGTCACCTTTTCCGGTGAACCTCAGCTCTTCCGATGCCCGATCAGCCGCGGCCTCGGCTCCAGGCCGTCCAGGCCGTGCCAGGCCAGGTTCACCAGGTGCGCGGCGACCTCCGCCTTCTTCGGGCGGCGCACGTCCAGCCACCACTGGCCGGTCAGGGCGACCATGCCGACCAGTGCCTGGGCGTAGAGGGGGGCGAGCTTCGGGTCGAAGCCGCGCGACTTGAACTCGCGGCCCAGGATGTCCTCCACCTGGGTGGCGATGTCGGAGATCAGCGACGCGAAGGACCCCGTCGACTGGGGGATGGGGGAGTCGCGGACCAGGATGCGGAAACCGTCCGTGTACTCCTCGATGTAGTCGAGGAGCGCGAAGGCCGCCTGCTCGCACAGCTCGCGGGGGTGGCCGGCGGTCAGCGAGCCGGTCACCATGTCCAGCAGGCGCCGCATCTCGCGGTCCACGACCACCGCGTACAGCCCCTCCTTGCCGCCGAAGTGCTCGTACACCACCGGCTTGGACACCCCGGCCTTCGCCGCGATCTCCTCCACCGAGGTGCCCTCGAAACCCTTCGTCGCGAAGAGGGTGCGACCGATCTCCAGCAACTGCTGGCGGCGCTCGGCACCGGTCATACGGGTCCGGCGGGTCCGCCGCTGCTTGTCGTTGCTCGGAGTGCTGCTGGAGTCGGTCGCCACGGCTTCAATCATGCCGCCTCGGCGGGCGCCTTCCCGCGCTGGGAGCCGCCTTCACCGGTGTTGCGTCGCGAATCGATACGTGAGCGTGACGGCCAGCGCACGTCGTACGCCCAGCCGAGCATCTCGAACCAGCGGATGAACCGCGCCGAGGAGTCGATCTGCCCGCGCATCACACCGTGCCGCGCCGAGGTCGGGTCGGCGTGGTGCAGGTTGTGCCAGGACTCCCCGCACGACAGCACCGCCAGCCACCACACGTTTCCCGAGCGGTCCCGCGACTTGAACGGCCGCTTGCCCACCGCGTGACAGATCGAGTTGATCGACCACGTCACATGGTGCAGCAGGGCCACCCGCACGAGTGATCCCCAGAAGAACGCGGTGAAGGCGCCCCACCAGGACATCGTCACCAGACCGCCGATCAGCGGAGGCAGGAACAGGGACACGGCCGTCCAGTAGACGAACTGGCGGGAGATCGCCCGGATCGCCGGGTCCTTGACCAGATCCGGGGCGTACTTCTCCTGCGGAGTCTGCTCCTCGTCGAACATCCAGCCGATGTGGGCCCACCACAGGCCCTTCATCAGCGCCGGGACCGTCTCCCCGAACCGCCAGGGCGAGTGGGGGTCGCCCTCGGCGTCGGAGAACTTGTGATGCCTGCGGTGGTCGGCCACCCAGCGCACCAGCGGGCCCTCGACCGCCAGCGACCCCATGATCGCCAGCGCGATCCTGAGCGGCCGCTTCGCCTTGAACGCACCGTGGGTGAAATACCGGTGGAAACCGATCGTGATGCCGTGACAGCCGAGGAAGTAGAAGAACACCAGCAGGCCCACGTCGAGCCAGCTCACCCCCCAGCCCCAGGCCAGCGGCACGGCCGCCACCAGTGCCAGGAACGGCACGACGATGAACAGGAGCAGGGTGATCTGCTCGATCGAACCCTTCTGCTCGCCGCCCAGCGTGGCGGAGGAGACAGGTGTGTCGGGGGCCTTACGGGCTTCGTCGATCACATCGGAACTGGAGGTCATGCGCGTCCCCTGTGGGGTCGAGGGTCGGGGCAGGTGCCGGGAAGCCGGGACCGGGCGGGAGTCGAACGGTACTGCCCTACGGCTCCGTAACCTACGGCGTCGTAAGTATGGCAGCGTGTCGTGCGGCGGCAAGAGCCCCAGAATCTGCGCGTCCGCACCGCCACCTATCCTTGGGGTCGGTCGGACAGCGCGGTCCGCTCTGATTCCTTCCCGGACGTTCCGGCCCGCATGCGGCACCCGCCGCATGGTGGATGGTGCCCCGGGTTCCCTCCCAGACGAGCTTCAACACTGCAAGGAGCCGCACCTGTGAGCAGTGCCGACGACCAGACCACCACGACCAGCAGCGAGCTGCGCGCCGACATCCGGCGCCTCGGCGACCTCCTGGGCGAGACCCTCGTACGGCAGGAGGGCCCCGAACTTCTCGAACTGGTCGAGAAGGTCCGCAGCCTCACCCGCGAGGACGGCGAGGCAGCCGCCGAGCTGCTGCGCGGCACCGAACTCGAGACCGCCGCCAAGCTGGTCCGCGCCTTCTCCACCTACTTCCACCTGGCCAACGTCACCGAGCAGGTGCACCGAGGCCGCGAGCTGCGCGCCCGCCGCGCCGCCGAGGGCGGCCTGCTGGCCCGCACCGCCGACCGCCTCAAGGACGCCGACCCCGAGCACCTGCGGCAGACCGTCGAGCACCTCAACGTTCGCCCGGTGTTCACGGCACACCCCACCGAGGCCGCGCGCCGTTCGGTCCTCAACAAGCTCCGGCGCATCGCCGCGCTCCTGGAAGCGCCCGTCCTGCCCTCCGACCGCCGCCGGCACGACGTCCGCCTCGCCGAGAACATCGACCTCGTCTGGCAGACCGACGAACTGCGCGTGGTGCGACCGGAGCCCGCCGACGAGGCCCGCAACGCCATCTACTACCTCGACGAGCTGCACGCCGAAGCCGTCGGCGACGTCCTGGAGGACCTCACCGCCGAACTCGAACGCGTCGGCGTCGAGCTCCCCGACGACACCCGCCCCCTCACCTTCGGCACCTGGATCGGCGGCGACCGCGACGGCAACCCCAACGTCACCCCCCAGGTGACCTGGGACGTCCTCATCCTCCAGCACGAACACGGCATCAACGACGCCCTGGAGATGATCGACGAACTGCGCGGACTGCTCTCCAACTCCATCCGCTACACCGGCGCCACCGACGAACTCCTGAAGTCCCTCGAGGCCGACCTGGACCGGCTGTCCGGGATCAGCCCCCGATACAAGCGCCTCAACGCCGAGGAGCCCTACCGGCTCAAGGCCACCTGCATCCGGCAGAAGCTGCTCAACACCAAGCGGCGCCTCGCCACCGGCACCCCGCACGAAGCGGGCCACGACTACCTGGGCACCAGCGAACTCCTCGCCGACCTGCGGATCATCCAGACCTCCCTGCGCGAACACCGCGGCGCCCTCCTCGCCGACGGCCGGCTCGCCCGCACCATCCGCACCCTGGCCGCCTTCGGCCTCCAGCTCGCCACCATGGACGTCCGCGAACACGCCGACGCCCACCACCACGCCCTCGGCCAGCTCTTCGACCGCCTCGGCGAGGAGTCCTGGCGCTACGCCGACATGCCCCGCGAGTACCGGGCCAAGCTCCTCGCCAAGGAACTGCGCTCCCGCAGGCCGCTCGCCCCCACCCCGGCCCCCGTCGACGCGGCCGGCGCCAAGACCCTCGGCGTCTTCCGGACCGTCAAGAAGGCCCTGGAGGTGTTCGGCCCCGAGGTCATCGAGTCCTACATCATCTCCATGTGCCAGGGCGCCGACGACGTCTTCGCCGCCACCGTCCTCGCCCGCGAGGCCGGCCTCATCGACCTGCACGCCGGCTGGGCGAAGATCGGCATCGTCCCCCTCCTGGAGACCACCGACGAGCTCAAGGCCGCCGACACCATCCTCGAGGACATGCTCTCCGACCCGTCCTACCGGCGCCTGGTCGCGCTGCGCGGCGACGTCCAGGAGGTCATGCTCGGCTACTCCGACTCCTCCAAGTTCGGCGGCATCACCACCAGCCAGTGGGAGATCCACCGCGCCCAGCGCCGGCTGCGCGACGTCGCCCACCGCTACGGCGTACGCCTGCGCCTCTTCCACGGCCGCGGCGGCACCGTCGGCCGTGGCGGCGGCCCCTCCCACGACGCCATCCTCGCCCAGCCCTGGGGCACCCTCGAGGGCGAGATCAAGGTCACCGAGCAGGGCGAGGTCATCTCCGACAAGTACCTCATCCCCTCCCTCGCCCGGGAGAACCTGGAACTGACGGTCGCGGCCACCCTGCAGGCCTCCGCCCTGCACACCGCACCCCGCCAGTCCGTCGAGGCACTCGCCCGCTGGGACGCCGCCATGGACGTCGTCTCCGAGGCCGCCCACGCCGCCTACCGCCGGCTCGTCGACGACCCCGACCTGCCCGCGTACTTCTTCGCCTCCACCCCCGTCGACCAGCTCGCCGACCTCCACCTCGGCTCCCGGCCCTCCCGCCGGCCCGACTCCGGCGCCGGACTCGACGGCCTGCGCGCCATCCCCTGGGTGTTCGGCTGGACCCAGTCCCGGCAGATCGTCCCCGGCTGGTTCGGCGTCGGCTCCGGACTCAAGGCCCTGCGCGAGGCGGGCCTGCGGCAGGAAGGGGACACCGTCCTCGCCGAGATGCACGAACAGTGGCACTTCTTCCGCAACTTCATCTCCAACGTCGAGATGACCCTCGCGAAGACCGACCTGCGCATCGCCCAGCACTACGTCGACACCCTCGTCCCCGACGAGCTCAAGCACGTCTTCGACACCATCAGGGCCGAACACGAACTGACCGTCCAGGAGATCCTGCGCATCACCGGGGAGAACGAACTCCTCGACGCCGAGCCCGACCTGAAGCAGACCTTCGGCATCCGCGACGCCTATCTGGACCCCATCTCCTACCTCCAGGTCGCCCTCCTCAAGCGCCAGCGCGAGGAGGCCGCCGCCGACACCGACCCCGACCCGCTGCTCGCCCGCGCCCTGCTCCTCACCGTCAACGGCGTGGCGGCCGGCCTGCGCAACACCGGCTGAGGTCCGACTCCGCACACGACAGTGCCCCCGGGTTCCTGCGAGAACCCGGGGGCACCCCCATGTCCGACCCACGGCATTGCTACGGCCGCGGCACACGCCTCACTGCAACGCCACGAACGCCGACGTCAGCAGCAGCACACCCGCACCGCCCAGCACCCACGCCACCCGCGTCAGCCGCATCCCGCCCGCGACCACCACCGACGCCAGCAGCAGCGCACCACCCAGCGGCAACCAGGCGTACAGGATCCCCGCCGGCCCCGAACGCACCGCGTCGCTCGAACCGGGCTTCAGGACGACGTCGTACGTCTGCCCCTTGCGCACCGCGACCGTCTCCGCGAGCTCCACACGCGCACGCGCCCGCCCGCCCTGCGAGGCCGGCGCGAACGGCCCACTGCACACGCCGTGCGCGCAGGCCGTCACCCGGACCGTGCCGCGCTCACGCCCCTTCGTCAGCATCACGTGCTGTGCGGTCCCCCAGGAACCCCACACCCCGGCGATCAGAATCAGCACGGCGACGGCACCCATCGCCACGACCCTCCCGAACCGCAGAGCGGTCCCGGAGGCCTGGCGAGCAGTGGTGGCTGAGGCAGGCATGGCCGGGATCATTGGCCATGTCCGCGCGACCGGTCAACTCCGGCGCACGACAAGCACGGACAAGTCAGGAGTTGTAAGCGCTCTGCGCCCGCTCCAGACCCTCCGACACCAGACACTCCACCGCGTCCGCCGCACGGTCCACGAAGTAGTCCAGCTCCTTGCGCTCCGCGGACGCGAAGTCCTTCAGCACGAAGTCCGCCACCTGCATACGACCCGGAGGACGCCCGATCCCGAACCGCACCCGGTGGTAGTCCGCCCCCATCGCCTTCGTCATCGACTTCAGACCGTTGTGCCCGTTGTCGCCGCCGCCCAGCTTCAGCCGCAGCGTGCCGTAGTCGATGTCCAGCTCGTCATGGACCGCCACGATGTTCGCCACCGGCACCTTGTAGAAGTCACGGAGCGCGTTCACCGGACCGCCGGACAGGTTCATGTACGACATCGGCTTCGCCAGGATCACCCGCCGGCTGCCCGGCCCCGCCGGACCGATCCGGCCCTCCAGCACCTGCGCCTGCGCCTTCCCGGCCCGCTTGAACTTCCCCCCGATCCGCTCCGCGAGCAGATCCGCCACCATGAACCCGACGTTGTGCCGGTTCATGGCGTACTCCGGCCCGGGATTACCGAGCCCGACGACGAGCCAGGGGGCGCTTGCGGGGGTCGTCACGTGCATGTCTCCTTGATACGCCCTCAGAGGCGTCCTCGATATGCGCCAGCCGCTGCCCCCGAAGGGAACAGCGGCTGACCAAACGGCTACGACGAGGCTCAGGCCTCGGCAACCTCTTCGCCGGCCCCGGCACCCTCGCCCTCGGCGGCCTCCTCGACCTGCGCCTGCAGAACCTGCAGGACCACAGCGTCCTCCTCGACGGCCAGCGTCACACCGGACGGCAGCTTGATGTCCTTGGCGTGGACGGAGGCACCGGCCTCCAGGCCCTCGACGGAGACGGTGAGCGCCTCGGGGATGTGCGTGGCCTCGGCCTCGACCGGCAGCGCGTTCAGCACGTGCTCGAGCAGGTTGCCACCCGGGGCCAGCTCGCCCTCGGTGTGCACCGGAATCTCGACCGTGACCTTCTCGCCACGCTTGACCAGCAGCAGGTCGACGTGCTCCAGGAAGCCCTTCAGCGGGTCACGCTGCACGGACTTCGGGATCGCCAGCTCGTTGGTCTTGCCGTCGATGTCCAGCGAGATCAGGACGTTCGGCGTACGCAGCGCGAGCAGCAGCTCGTGGCCCGGCAGGGTCAGGTGCAGCGGGTCGGAACCGTGGCCGTACAGCACACCGGGAACCTTGCCCTCGCGACGGATACGGCGGGCGGCACCCTTGCCGAACTCGCTGCGGGTCTCGCCGGCGATCTTCACCTCGGACATGCGGATCACTCCTCGTAGAAATAGGTACGGACGTGGTCACCCGGCCACGAACGGCCTGCTACGAAGAGCGCGTCGATAACGGACCACCGCGAACCGCCGAAACGGCCACGGCCTCCCTCGCCGAGCAACTGAAGCAGTCTACTCGGCGAGGGAGGCCGCACCCAAAAGGATCTTCGAGTCAGCGCTCGCGGCTCACTGCTCGTCGAACAGGCTCGTCACCGAGCCGTCCTCGAACACCTCACGCACCGCGCTCGCGATCATCGGAGCGATCGACAGCACCTTGATCTTGTCCAGGTCCGCCGACAGCTCACCCGGCGTCGGCAGCGTGTTCGTGAACACGAACTCGCTCACCCGCGAGTTCTTCAGCCGGTCCGCCGCCGGACCCGACAGCACACCGTGCGTCGCCGTCACGATGACGTCCTCGGCGCCGTGCGCGAACAGCGCGTCGGCAGCGGCGACGATCGTGCCACCCGTGTCGATCATGTCGTCGACCAGGACGCACACCCGGCCCTCGACCTCACCCACGACCTCGTGGACCGTCACCTGGTTCGCCACGTCCTTGTCGCGACGCTTGTGCACGATCGCCAGCGGCGCACCCAGACGGTCGCACCACCGGTCCGCCACCCGCACACGACCCGCGTCCGGCGAGACCACCGTCAGCTTGTCCCGGTCCACCTTGTCGCCCACGTAGTCCGCCAGCAGCGGCAGCGCGAACAGGTGGTCCACCGGGCCGTCGAAGAAGCCCTGGATCTGGTCCGTGTGCAGATCCACGGTCAGGATCCGGTCCGCACCCGCGGTCTTCATCAGGTCCGCGACCAGACGCGCCGAGATCGGTTCACGGCCACGGTGCTTCTTGTCCTGGCGCGCGTAACCGTAGAACGGCACGATCACCGTGATCGAACGGGCCGACGCACGCTTCAGCGCGTCGATCATGATCAACTGCTCCATGATCCACTTGTTGATCGGAGCCGTGTGGCTCTGGATCAGGAAGCAGTCCGCACCACGCGCCGACTCCTGGTAGCGGACATAGATCTCGCCGTTCGCGAAGTCGAAGGCCTTCGTCGGGACGACCCCGACACCCAGCTGCTGGGCGACCTCCTCGGCAAGCTCGGGGTGGGCGCGGCCGGAGAAGAACATCATCTTCTTCTCGCCGGTCGTCTTGATCCCGGTCACAGCACTGTCTCCTCAGAGGTGTCTCAGCCAAGGCGGCTGCTCGGCGGCCTCTCGGCTGGGCACGAGAGGCCGTTTCGGCTGGTAAGGGTGCGGGTGTGCACTTATCACGGTACGCCGTGTTTGGCGCACCCGTTTCCGGTCAGTCCTCGCTCCGGCCCTGCCCGGACGCCGCCTCAGCCGCCTTCGCGGCCGCGCTCCCGGGACGCTTGCGAGCCACCCAACCCTCGATATTCCGCTGCTGACCGCGGGCCACGGCCAGCGAACCGGGCGGCACATCCTTCGTGATCACGGACCCGGCGGCGGTGTACGCACCGTCCCCGACCGTGACAGGAGCCACAAACATGTTGTCCGAACCGGTCCGGCAATGCGACCCCACCGTGGTGTGGTGCTTCTCCTGACCGTCGTAGTTCACGAACACACTCGCGGCGCCGATGTTCGTGAAGTCACCGATCGTCGCGTCCCCCACGTACGACAGATGCGGAATCTTCGTCCCCTCACCGATCGCCGCGTTCTTCGTCTCGACGTACGTACCGACCTTCGCCCCGTCGCCCAGCCGCGTACCAGGACGCAGATACGCGAACGGCCCCACGGACGCCCGCGCACCGATCCGCGCCCCGTCCGACACCGTGTTGTCCACCCGCGCCCCCGCACCCACCCGGGTGTCCTTCAGCCGGCAGTTCGGACCGACCTCCGCACCCTCACCGAGATGCGTCGAACCCGTCAGCTGCGTCCCCGGATACACCACCGAGTCCCGCTCGAAGGTCACGGTCACGTCCACCCACGTCGTCGCCGGATCGACCACCGTCACCCCCTCGAGCATCGCCCGCGTCAGCAGCCGCTCGTTCAGCGTCCGCCGCGCCTGCGCCAGCTGCACCCGGTTGTTGATCCCCGCGATCTCCCAGTGATCACCCGCCACCGACGCACCCACCCGATGCCCCGCCTCCCGCAGGATCCCGAGCACGTCCGTCAGATACTCCTCGCCCTGACTGTTGTCCGTCCGCACCTTCTTCAGCGCGTCCGCGAGCAACTGCCCGTCGAAGGCGAACACCCCGCTGTTGATCTCCCGGATCGCGCGCTGCGCCGTCGAGGCGTCCTTGTGCTCGACGATCGCGGTCACCGCGCCCGTCGCCTCGTCCCGGACGATCCGCCCGTACCCGGTCGCGTCCGGCACCTCCGCCGTCAGCACGGTCACGGCGTTCCCGTCCGCGTGATGCGTGGCGGACAGCTGCCGCAGCGTCTCGCCGGTCAGCAGCGGGGTGTCACCGCAGACGACGACCACCGTCCCGTCGACGGCACCGCCCAGCTCCTCCAGCCCCATCCGGACGGCGTGACCCGTCCCGTTCTGCTCCGCCTGTACGGCCGTCTGCGCACCGCGGTCGATCTCGGTCAGATGCGCGGTGACCTGCTCACGGGCGTGGCCCACGACGACGACCAGGTTGGCGGGGTTCAACTCACGGGCCGAGGCCAGCACATGGCCGACCAGGGAACGGCCGCAGATCTCGTGCAGGACCTTCGGTGTGGCCGACTTCATACGGGTGCCCTCACCCGCTGCGAGAACGACGACGGCTGCCGGGCGAATGGCGCTCACGGGGTTGCCCTTCGGCTCTGGATGGGTGGGGGTGACAGCCGAAGGATACCGGGGCGGAGTTGGGGGGATATGAGTGCGGGCCCTGACGGTGGTGTCAGGGCCCGAACCTCGCATGGCTCCCCCGCCAGGACTCGAACCCGGACAGATGGCACCAAAAGCCACAGTGCTGCCAATTACACCACGGGGGATCAAACTCGACTAAACCGGACATTCGGTTAGATCGCCGAGTCGGCACCCAACACTATGCCGTACCAAGACCCCTCGACGCGACGGTACAAGTCGGCGCCTTTCAGGCCTTTGATCATGAGGCAGCCGCGGCAGTTGTCGCCGGTGTTCTTTCGAACCGTCTCGGGGTGCGCTCTCCTGCTTGCCGGGTGGATGCGTCATGTGCATGCCGTCCGGCCGGAATGCCGTGTTCCGGAGTCGAACGGGAGGAGTTCAGCAGTTCGAGGGATATCAGGGAGTTTCGGGGTCGTTCGAGTACGGAGCGTGGTCCTCTTCGGTAGACGAAACTCACCGGAAAACCGGGCGTCTACGCCCGTAGGGTGGAGGCATGACCACGACGGGGGAAGAGCATGCCCGGGCGGCCCTGGCCGGCCCGTGGTGGTGGGGGAGGTGGCGTAGTGCGGTGCTCGACGGGGCTCTCGCGCTGGTGTCCGCCGTGGAGTGCGGTGCGGAGGGGATTCCGTTCGCGCGGGACGCGGGGATCCCGGCGTCCCTGGGGATCGTCTTCGGGCTGATCGCCGGTTCGGTGCTGCTGGTGCGCAGGAAGTGGCCGATCGCCGTCGTGCTGGTGGCGATCGCGATCACGCCGGCCCAGATGGGTTTCCTGATGGGCATCGTCGGCCTGTACACGCTGGCCGCGGCGGAGCTGCCGCGGCGGATCATCGTGGCGCTGGCGGGCATGTCGCTGCTGGGCACGATGATCGTGACGTTCGTGCGGGTGCGGCAGGACATGGCGCAGGGTGATCTGACCCTCGGTGACTGGTTCGTTCCGTTCGCTTCGATCACGACGTCCCTGGGGCTGACGGCGCCGCCGGTGCTGCTCGGGCTGTACGTGGGTGCGCGGCGCCGGCTGATGGAGAGTCTGCGGGAGCGGGCGGACAGCCTGGAGCGGGAGCTTCAGTTGCTCGCGGAGCGTGCGGAGGAGCGGGCCGAGTGGGCGCGGGGCGAGGAGCGGACGCGGATCGCGCGGGAGATGCATGACGTGGTCGCGCACCGGGTGAGTCTGATGGTGGTGCACGCGGCGGCGTTGCAGGCGGTGGCCCGGAAGGATCCGGAGAAGGCCGTGAAGAACGCGGCGCTGGTGGGGGACATGGGCCGGCAGGCGCTGACCGAGTTGCGGGAGATGCTCGGTGTGCTGCGTGCCGGGGACGCGGGGGGCGGTGCGGAGCGGCGTTCGGCGTCGGTGCCGTTGGCCGCGGTGCGGGTGGCGGCGGCCGAGGCGGCGTCCAGGGCGGGCACCGAGCAGGCGGCCGAGGCGGGTGCGGAGGGGCCGTGTCTGTCGGAGCTGGAGGAGCTGATCGGGCAGTCGGCCGCCACGGGGATGGTGGTGCGTCTGACGGTCGAGGGGGACGCGCGCCTGTACAGGGCGGAGATCGAGCAGACGGCGTACCGGGTGGTGCAGGAGGCGTTGACGAACGTCCACAAGCACGCGGCGGGTGCGAAGACCCATGTGCGGCTGGCTCATCGCCGGGCGGAGATCGCGATGCAGGTGGAGAACGAGCGGCCGCCGGAGCTGGGGCCGGCGTCGGCCGCGGGGCTGCCGTCGGGCGGCAACGGCCTGCTGGGGATGCGGGAGCGGGTCGTGGCGCTGGGCGGTGTGTTCGTGTCGGGGCCGACGGACGCGGGGGGCTTTAGGGTGTCGGCGGTGATTCCGGCGGCTTAGGGGGCGCGGCGCGGGGCCCGCGGTGCCGGGTGGTCAGCCGGTGGTGAGGCGGACGGGTTCCGTGCCGGCGATGAGGGTGGTCAGGGCGTGGTCGATGTCGGGGCCGACGTACCAGTCGCCGGTGTGGTCGAGGGTGTAGACGCGGCCTTGGGTGTCGATGGCGAGGAGGGCTGCGGTGTCGGTCTCCTCGCCGAGGGGGCTGATCTCGGTGTCGAGGGCGCGGCCGAGGTCGCCGAGGGTGCGGGCGTGGTGGAGGCCGTGCAGCGGGTCGAGGTGGAGGGTCGTGGGGGCGACCTGGCGGCCGGGGCCGCCGGGGGTGACGTGCAGGCCGCCGAATTCGGCCCAGGCCTCGACGGCGGCGGGGAAGACGGTGTGCCGGTGTCCGGCGGGTGAGGTGTGTTCGCGCAGGGTGTCGGCCCAGAATTCGGCCTGCTTTATGTCCCAGCGCCCTGGCTGCCAGCCGGCCGCGCGCAGGGCGGCGTCGACGGGGACGGGGAAGCGGGTGGTCGAGGTGCGGTCGGTGTGCATCTGCCCTTCGATCGTCGTGCTGGCGGGTGGTTCTGGCGTGCGTGGGCTTGCTGGGTTCGGGCGGGTCGGGGGGATGGGCCGGGGCGTCAGTCCTCGGCGATGGCCGGGTCGACGACGCGGACGCCGAAGTGGGCGCTGAGGGCCGTGCAGGCGCGGCAGGGCGCGGCGAAGCTGCCGTGCCGCGGGTCGCCGTCCTCGCGTATGCGGCGGGCGGTCAGTTTGGCCTGCTTGAGGGCCTTGCGTGCCTCGCCGTTGGTCATCGGTTTGCGGGCAGCACGTTTGCTGCGGGCGGCGTCGGCGGCGGTGATGTGCCGGGAGATGAGGATGGTCTCGGCGCAGCGGCCGGTGAAGCGGTCGCGTTGGGCGCTGGTGAGGGTGTCGAGGAAGTCCTGGACCAGGGGGTGCAGGGGTGGGGGGTGGTCGCCGCGGGCGGCCGTGCCGGTGAGGGTGGCGCCGCGTACGGAGAGGGCGGCGGCGACGGTGGGGAGGATGCCGTCGCGCCGGTGCAGCAGGGTGGGGGCGGGGGCCGTGTCGGTGCCGCTCCAGCCGATGCGTGGGTCGCCGGCCCGCACGTCGCTGCCTCCGGTCTGCGTCGCGTTCATGATCGTCTTCCCCTCCCGGGCATCCCCCCGAAGGACACAGAGTGCCAAATGCCGTGGCTGGTGCGGAAGCTGGGGCGGTGCGACACGCCAGGGTTCGAGCCGGCTGTCACGTTGGGGTGACGGCTGGTCACGGAAGGGGCGGGGTGGAGAGGGGGTGGAGGTGGGGCGGACGTGGGGAGGGGGTCGGTGGACCGGTGACCGGGGTGCGCGTACCGCATAGGCTGTCGGCACCGCGATGGGCGCGGTCGATGCGTCGGTGACGTTGGAGAGACAGTCGGATACGGGTCGTGGCGCACCGGAGAGGGTGCGGTGCGGGCTCGTACAGAGTGCCGCAGGGGGCAACCGCCATGACGACAGGTCGGCTCGGGCAGCAAGCCGTGCCGCCGAACGCGGCCTACGCCGGGCAGGTCGTGCACTTCCCGGATCCGGTGCGGGCGGCGCGTCACCCAAGAGGAGTACGGGTCGACGAGCGCGGTTACCCCGATTTCGCGCCTTACGCGCGCGCGGCGGCGGAGATCGCCGAGCCGCCGGAGGGTTTCGGTGTCGACGAGTTGCGGCTGACGGACTTCGTGTCGGCGAACGCGGCGCTCGCGGCGTCGGGCCACGAGTTGTGGGACACGGTGCCGGAGGTGGCGACGCCGCACGGCTGGACGTGGCATCACGTCGCGGGTACGCGGCGGCTGGAGCTCGTTCCGGTCGATGTGAAGGCGCTGTTGCGGCATCACGGCGGGCTGGCGACGACCTTGGTGGATCACGCCAAGCGGGGTACGCGGCCGTTGAACGAGACGCGTCCGGCGCACTTCGGGCTGCCGAAGTCGGGCGTGGCGGTGACGGAGTCGCAGGTGCAGGGGGTCGAGGAGGATCTCGGCTACCGGTTGCCGGGCTCGTACCGCTCGTTCCTGAAGGCGGCGGGCGGGTGCGCTCCGGTGGGTGCGGCGCTCGACGCCCAGTTGGGGCTGCTGGTGGACCAGCCGTTCTTCACGGTGCGCGACGAGGCCGCGGTCAACGACCTCGTGTACGTGAACAAGTGTCTGCGGGACCATCTGACCAAGGACTACCTGGGTGTCGCGTTCGTCCAGGGCGGTCTGCTCGCGGTGAAGGTGAAGGGCGAGCGGATCGGTTCGGTGTGGTTCTGCGCGTACGACGACGTGCGGGACGTGGATCCGTCGTGGTCGCCGGCCGAGCGGGTGGAGCGGCTGCTGCTGCCGTGCGGTGACGATTTCGACGCGTTCCTGTCGCGGTTGGCCGGCAATCCGCCGGAGCTGGAGACGGTGGCGAACCTGATGGTGGACGGCGGTTTCGCGCGCGTCGTTGCGGTGTCCTCGGCGTCGGTGGGGGAGTGAGCTTCGGACGATGGTGACGTTTGCGCAGGCGCAGGAGCGCGCCGAGGAGTGGGTCAACGGGGACGTCCCCGCGTACCAGCATCGTGAGGTGCGGGTACGGGAGTTCGAGCTGGGCTTCGTCGTGTGGGGCGAGGACCGTGCGGAGGGCCCGCGTTCGGACGCGGGTGGCCAGCGGCTGGTGATCGCCCGGGACAGCGGGGAGGCCACGTTGTGGCCGGCGCTGCCGGTGGGTGAGGTGATCCGCCGGTACGAGGAGGAGTACGGCCGTCCCGACGAGGTCGGGGACGCGGCGCCGGCACCGGCCGCGGCCCGGGTGGACCTGAACCAGACGTCGTTCCTGCTGAGTCCGCCGGAGTGGTTGCAGGAGGCGGCGGACAAGCTGGGGATTCCGGACCGGCGGGGTGGGAGTTCGGGTGCGGGCTCCGGCTCGGGCGCGCACTCGGGCGTGGCGGCTTCGGCCGCGGGTGCGGGTGCTGGTGCCGGTGCGGCTTCGGGTGCGGCCGCGTCTGGTTCCGCTTCCGGTTCCGTTTCCGGTTCGGCCGGTGCCGCCGGTGGGCTTGCCCGGACGCAGGCCGGGGCTCCCGCGACTGCGGGAACAGGCGGCGCTGGTACGGCAGATGGCGCCGGGAGCGGTACGGCGTGGCCGGCCCCGGGTTCCGGCGCCCCGGAAGCGCCCGCCGGTGCCACTCCGTGGGCCGGTACGGACACCAACGCGGATGCGGGCGAGGACCGTTCGGTGCCGTTGCCCGCGACGGTGTTCGCACCGCCGCTGAGTGAGACGGACGATGTCCCCGCGCGCCCCTCGACGGTGGCTCCGGACGCGAAGACGGCGCTGATGTCGGGCGGCAGCCAACTGCCGCGCACGGCGGTCGCGCCCGCGCTCGACGGCCCGAACGCGCCGGGCATGCCCGCCGCACCCGCCGCGCCCGCCGCCCCCGGAACTCCCGCGCCGGGCACGCCGGTTCCCGGCCCGCCCGCCCCGGGCACTCCCGCCCCTGGCACTCCTGCCCCGGGCACGCCGGCTCCCGGCACCCCCGCGCCGGGCACGCCCGCCTATGCTCCGGCGCCCGGAACTCCGGGTGCTCGTCCGGCCGTTCCGGGTGCGCCGCAAGGCAGCACGCCCCCGCCCCCGCTCGGCGGGCCGACGTACGGATACCCGCAGGGACCCGGTTCCCAGCCGGGTGTCCCCGGCGGTCCGCAGGGTGCTTCCGGGTACGCCTATCCGTCCGGTCCGGGCGGTGCGCCGGACGCGTCGCAGACTCCGGCCGGGCCGGGTGCCGGGCGGCCTCTCGCGCCGAACGCCGGGGACATCGCCGACGCCGCGACGAGCAAGGCCGCGCCGCCGCCCCGCAAGGGACGAAGCGGGATGGGTACGCCGCCGCCTCCGCCGGGCGCCCCGGGTACGCCGGGAGCGCGTCCGGGGAGCACGCCGCCTCCGCCCGGTGCGCCGGGCGCACCCGCGGGCGGCTATGTGCCGACCCAGCTGATGTCGTCCCTCGGCCCCGAAGGGCCCGGCGCTCCGGCTGCGCCGGGAGCCCCAGGCGCCCCGGGTGCTCCGGGTGCTCCAGGCGCTCCGGGTGCTCCGGGTGCTCCGGGAACCCCCAACGCGCCCGGTGCCCCGGGTGGTTCCGGCGACACGCCTCCGGGCAACGTGCACCACGCGGCCACGATGCTGGCCGACCCGAGCCGGCTGGGAGGCGGCGCGCCGCAGCCTCCGGCCGGCCCGGGGATGCCGCCGGCGCCCGGTGCGCCGCAGCCTCCGGCCGCTCCGGGGATGCCGAACCCGCCCGGCGCTCCGGCGGCTCCGGGTGCTCCCGGCATGCCGCCCGCGCCCGGCGCGCCCCAGCCTCCGGCCGCCCCCGGCATGCCGCCCGCGCCCGGCGCGCCCCAGCCTCCCGCCGCTCCGGGGATGCCGAACCCGCCCGGTGCCCCGGCGGCTCCGGGTGCTCCCGGTATGCCGCCCGGTGGGCCTGCCGCTCCCGGTGCCGTGCACCAGGCGGAGACCATGCTGGCCGCGCCTCCCGTGGGTGGTCCGGGCATGCCCCCGCCCCCGCCGCCCGCCCCGGGCGCTCTCGGCGCTCCGGGCATGCCGCCCGGTGTTCCGGGTGCCCCGCAGCCGATGCCGCCGGGTGCGATGGCGCCGCCGGGTGGCCCGATGCCGGGTCAGCCGCCGGCGTACGGCTACCCGCCGCAGGGTCGGCCGACGGTGGGACCGGGCTATCAGGCCGTACTGCGCTACCGCGCGCAGGACGGCTCGGAGCAGCAGCTGATCCGGCGTTCGGCGCCGGGCACGCCGCACCCGGAGTGGCAGATCTTCCACGAGCTGCGTGCGATGAACGTGCCGCCGGACCAGGTGCTGGAACTGCACACGGAGCTGGAGTCGTGCGAGCTGCCGGGTGCGTACTGCGCGCGGATGATCCGCGAGCAGTGGCCGCAGGCGCGCATCACGAGCATCGCGCCGTACGGCACGGACCACGCGAGCCGGCAGCAGGGCATGCAGCAACTGCTGGCGCACCAGGGCGAGTTGCACCAGGTGGCGGACGGCCCCGCGCGGCCCGCGCCGGTGCGGGCGCCGCTGCCCCCGGTGCAGGTGGCGCCGCCGGTCCCGCCGGAGGGCATCGCGCAGGAGATGGCCGCGGCGTTCGGGCCGGGGGTCTTCCGGTTCGACCAGCAGGCGGTGTCGCGTCAGGGTGTGCCGCCGGTCGTGGCGCACACGCTGATGGTGGCGGGCCTTCCGATGGACATGGGCCCGTTCTTCTGGGCGCAGGCGCAGCCGGGCCGTCCGGTGCCGACGCTGGCCGAACTGGCGACGGAGCGCGGTGTGCAGCCGGCCCCGGACGCGGGTTCGTACCTCGTCATGGGGACGGACTTCGGCCGGGCGATCTGTGTGCAGTACGGCACCGCCAACATCGTGGCCGTACCGGTGGAGGCGGGTCCGGGCGGTGCTCCGGTACCGCCGCAGTTCGTGAACACCGGGCTGCCGGAGTTCGCGCGCTCGCTCGCGCTGCTGGGCCGGATGTGGCGGCTGCGGTACGGGCTGAACCAGGAGCAGGCGGGCCGCTGGACCGTCGACTTCCAGGCGCAGCTGTCCGCTCTCGACCCGGCGGCGCTCGGTTCGCCGGAGAGCTGGTGGTCGGTGCTGCTCGAGCAGATGTGGGACGGCCTCCTGTAACGGACTCCGCCACTCGCATCAGGCCCTTCACGCGTTCGCGTGAAGGGCCTGATGGCTTGTTGGCGACTTTCCCGGCGCCTGCGTCGGGCACGGGCCCCGTCCTGACCGTGCCGTGCCTGCGGAGTGTCGAGTTATGAGCGCTTATGTCTGATCCCTCAAGATGTGCGCGAAATCGTCCTGTCGTGCAGGTCCGCGGAGAGGGGTCCCCAGAGTGAGGAGCGCATCGAAGACGCCGCACGGTTTCGTGGCCGTGCGGGGGCGTGGCTACCGCCCCGACCAGGTCGACGCGTACACGGAGGTCCTGGCGCGGGACCGGGACGCCGCGTGGGAGCGTGCCATGTGGCTGACCGTGCTCGCCAAGGACATGGAGGCGCAGGCCGCGCGGTTGCGCGAGGTCGTCGCGCAACTCGCCCCGCAGGCGTACGAGTCGCTCGGGGAGGGGGCGCGGCATCTGTTCCGGCTCGCGCTGGGGGAGGCGGAGCAGATGCGGGAGAGCGCGCGGCGCGCGGCGCGGGAGCAGGTCGCGCAGGCGGAGGCACACGCCCTGAGCGTGCGCACAGCGGCGCGGGAAGCGGCGGACGCGCTTCGCGCGGAGGCCGAGGAACACGCCCGTCAGCGACTGCTCGCCGCCCGCGCCGAGACCGACGCCCTGCGCGTCGGCGCCCGGCGCGCGGTGAAGGAGGGGCGCGGGAAGACGCTCGCCGCGTTGCGTGAGGTGCGCCAGCGCACCACCGGCATTCTCGACGAGGGGGCCAGGGAGCAGGCCGGGCGCTGGGCCGCCTTCGAGCGCGAGGAGGCCGTACGGCAGGCCGCGTTCGAGGCCCGGAACGCCGAGCGCGTCTGCCGCGCACAGGCTGCCCTGGCGGCGGCGGAACGGGCGTACGGGGAGGCCGAGGAGGCGGCCCGCCGCTCCAAGGAGGAGGCACGCGCGCGTGCCGCCGAGATCATCGTCGACGCCCGCCTGCGCGCGGACCGCACCGCCCTGGACACGGAACGCGTCCTGCGCGAGCACGGCGAGGCCTGGAACGACGTGCAGGCGCAGATGGACCGGGTGCGCAGCCGCCTGACCACGCTGACCGGCAGGGCGGTGATGCCGGAGTAACCGATGGGCAGGCCAACCCCGGGAGATGCCGATGGGCAGGCCACCCCGAGAGACGCCGATGGGCAGGCCACCCCGGGAGATGCCGATGGGCAGGCCAACCCCGGGAGACGCCGACGGGCAGGCCACCCCGGGAGACATCGACGGGCAGGGCGCCTGGCGCGGCGGCCGCCCCCGTCGCCGTTCTCAACTCCCCCTGCGCACCGCCCCCGCCAGGATCCACCCCTCCACCGCCTCGTACTGGCGTCGCTGTTCCCGCGCCGTGCGGCGGTCCGAGAGGACCGTGCCGAGCCAGCCGAAGAAGAAGCCGGCCGGGATCGAGACGATGCCGGTCGTGGTGAACGGGAACCAGTTGAAGTCGGCCCGCGGAAAGGCCGCGGTCGGCGAGCCGGAGACGAGATTGGTGCCCGGCATGAGCAACAGCACGGTCAGTGAGCCCCCGAGCAGCGTGCCCATCAGCCCGCCGCGCGTGTAGCGGCGCCAGAAGAGGCCGTAGACCAGGGCGGGCGCCAGCGCGGAGGCGCCGAGGCAGAAGGAGAGGGTCACCAGCGGCTGAAGACTGTACCGCTGCACCAGGGTGGCCAGCAGGACCGTCGGCACCCCGACGCAGAGCGCCGACACGCGTGCCAGGGCCATTTCCCGGCGGGCCGGCATCTCCCGCACCCGGGCGGCGAACACGTCGTGGGCCAGGGAGTTGGCGCAGGCGAGGATCATCCCGGCCACCGAGGCGAGCATGGTCAGGAAGATCGCCGTGGTGACCAGGGTGAGGAGAACCGTCTCCCCGGTCGACACCTCGGCGCCGAACACCGCCCGGGAGCCCAGCAGGTACGCCGTGTTGCCCTGCGGGTCGGCGGCCGCGATCGCCGTACGGCCGAGCAGCGCCGTGGCACCGAACCCCACCACCGTGACGACCAGCACGAACAGGGCGACGATCGACACCGCCCAGGACATCGAGCGGCGCACCTGGCGGGCGCTGGAGGCGGTGTACATGCGCATGGTGATGTGCGGCAGACAGGCGCCGCCGAGCACGACGGTCAGTTCCGAGGCGATCATGTCCACGCGGGAGCGGGTGCCGGTGCCGAACTGCAGTCCGGAGTGCAGGAAGGCCGTACCGGCTCCGCTCCGCCGGGCCGCCGCGTCGAACAGGGCGCCCGGGTCCCAGTCGAAGCGCTTCAGCATCAGGGTGGCGACCAGCGCGCCCGAACCGAGGAGCATCACGATCTTGAGGATCTGGATGAGCGCGGTGCCCTTCATGCCGCCGATCGCGGCGTAACTGATCATCAGCGCGCCGAGTCCGATGACGCAGCCGGTCTTCAGCGACGCGTTCGAGAAGCCGAGGACGAACGCCATCAGCTGCCCGGTGGCGGCCAGTTGGACCAGCATCAACGGCAGCAGCGCGGCGATCGTCACCACGCACGCGGCAATGCGCACACCGCGGCCCGGCAGCCGGCGGGCCAGCGCGTCGCCCATGGTGAACCGGCCCGCGTTGCGCAGCGGTTCGGCGAGCAGGAACATCAGCAGCAGCAACGACAGGGTCGTGCTGAGGGCGAGCACGACGCCGTCGTAGCCGCACAGGGCGATCACTCCGCCCGTGCCGAGGACACCGGCCGCGGAGATGTAGTCGCCGGCGACGGCCAGGCCGTTGCGCAGCGGGGACAGGGTGCCGTAGCCGGTGTAGAACTCGTCGAGGTCGTCGCGGTCCGGGCCCGTCATCACGCACAGCAGCAGGGTGAGGGTGGCCACGGTGGAGAAGGCGACCAGCGACATCGTCTGCGCCGAGCCGGTGAAGCCGGTGAGACCGGTCATCGGGCGGCTCCTCGCCGTGCGTCCAGTTCGGCCTCCTTGCGGATGCGGTCCGCGAGCGGGTCGACGTGGCGGCGCGCGGTGTGCTCGTACAGGGCGATCGCCAGCCAGGTGACGGGGAGTTGGAGCAGGGCCAGCAGCAGGCCGGCGGGGATGCCGTCGACGACCGTGCGTGTCATGACGTGCGGGGCGAACGCGGACAGCACCAGGAACACCGTGAAGTAGCCGAGCGCGGTGAGGGCCGCGGTGCGCCGCTGCCGGCGGTAGGCGCGGCGCAGCAGGCGCAGGTCGCTGTGGCGGCCGAGGGGTTCGCGCAGCGGCGCGGGGTGCGGCCGCTGCGGCTGCGGGGGAGGCGGCTGCCAGGGATAGGTGGGATAGGTGGGATAGGTCGGGTGGGTGGGGTGCGGCGGTGGCTGCGGGGACTGCTGCGGGGGTTGTCGTGGGGGGTCGTGGGGCATGCCATGGGCCATCCCGGGGCTCCTTGCGCTCGGGTCCGTGGCGGCGGACCGCAGGGAGGTGGGGGCGAGCGGAGTCACGCACGTTACTCGCGAGTTAAGGTGCCGCGCGGCGTTTTCGCCCAACTGGACAGTCGGTACGCGCTTGCCGCGTGCGAACGGACGCCGGCCTCGGGTTTCACGTGCCGCCCGTCACGTGCCCCCGGCACCCGGCGCCGGGTATCTGTCACCTGCGTTGCCGCGGTGGGCCGGTGACCCGTCCCGCTACTCCTGCCGAACCGGGAACCTCCGCGGAGCCACCACCAGCAGCACCAGGAAGGCCACCGCCGCCGCGCACGCGGCGCCGAGGTACACCGCGTGCACCGCCGCCGCGATCGCCCGGCGCGTCGCCTCCGGGGCCGCGCCGTCGTCCAGCGCGCGTGTGACGGAGTCCAGGTCGCCCGCGCCGCCCAGCCGTGCGGCCAGCACCCCGTTGGCGACGGCGCCGAACACGGAGGCGCCCACGGTCTGTCCGGTCTGCCGGCAGAACAGCACCGACGCGGTCGCCGTGCCCCGCTCCGCCCAGCCCACCGTCGACTGCACACCGATGATCAGCGGTAGCTGGAACAGCCCCAGTGCCCCGCCGAGCAGCAGCATCAGCAGCATCGGCTGCCACCAGGAGCCGGGATACGGCAGGAACGGGAACGCGAGCAGGATCAGCGCGCCCAGGCCGATGCCGATCAGCGCGGTGTCGCGGAAACCGATGCGCCGGTACACGTGCTGGCTGACGGCCGCCGAGCCCGACCAGGTCAGTGTCCACACGCACAGCACGAGGCCGGCGGCCGCGGGGCCGAGCCCGAGCACCGCCTGGGCGTACGTGGGCAGGAACACCGACGGCGCCACCATCAGCAGCCCCAGCGCGCCGAGCGCCAGATTGACGGCCGCGATCGTACGGCGTCGCCACACCCACCCCGGGATGACCGGCTCCGCCGCCCGCCGTTCCACCGCCACCACGACCGCCACCAGGGCGAGCCCGGCGCCGAACAGGGCGAGCGAGGGCGCCGAGAGCCACGCCCAGGCCACCCCGCCCTGTACCAGCGCGGTCAGCAGCACCCCGCCGCACGCGAACACCGCGAGCGCGCCCGCCCAATCCACGCGCGCGTGTGGGGCCTTCTCCCGTTCGGGCTCGTGCAGATGACGCACGATCAGCCACAGTGCGGCCGCCCCGATCGGCAGGTTGACCAGGAAGATCCAGCGCCAGCCGGCGTACGCGGCCAGCATTCCGCCGAGCCCCGGGCCCGCCACCGCCGACACCGCCCACACGGTGGACAGCCTGGCCTGGATCTTCGGGCGCTCGTCGAGCGGGTACAGGTCGGCGGCGAGCGTCTGCACGGTGCCCTGCAACGCCCCGCCGCCCAGCCCCTGGACCACCCGGAACGCGATCAGCGCCGCCATGTTCCACGCGCTCGCGCACAGCAGCGAGCCCAGCAGGAAGACGACGGCGCCCGCGACGAGGACCGGCTTGCGGCCGAAGGTGTCGGAGAGCTTGCCGTAGACGGGCAGGGTGACGGTGACCGCGAGCAGGTAGCCGGAGAACAGCCAGGAGAAGACGGAGAACCCGCCGAGGTCGCCGACGATCTGGGGTACGGCGGTGGAGACGATGGTCGCGTCGAGCGCGGCGAGCGCCATCGCGAGCATCAGCGCGGCGACCACCGCGCCTCTCCCGCGGCCCCCCTGACGTGCCGTTGCGCCACCGCGTATCGCGGGTGTCGTACTCCCCACCGCAGACCCCTCCCCGTGCTCCCCGCACCCTTTCCGGCCCGTGCTCCGGACACCGGCTCGGCCGTGCGCCGGGCGGTGCCGAGACCCGTGCCCCGTGCACCTATCCCGGTACGACAGCTTGCCACGCGAGGGACGAGTTGACCCTGACGCGGCGGGAGGGTGGACGCTGACTGGGCCGGTGGGTGGAGTCGACCCCGAGAAGGAGTCCACCCGGCGGTGGACCACCCCTAGGGGTATCTCCGTACTACGGCTCGGGGAGGGTTCGTACCCACGGAGGACGAGAGGGGACCGGGGTCGTCCTTAACCTGGCTTTACGCCGCTGGGGGGCGGCTGACGGCACCAACGGGGGTGGGGTTTACCCCCCTGCAAGAGGGGGCTTCGCACCAGCGCGCGGCACCCTCCGCTCCCGCCAGACTCATCGACGTACCCGAACGAACGCACCGGTCCGCCGGTGGGCACTCGCAGAACTGTCAACCGACATAGGAGACATACCGTGACATCGGCTGTGACCATTCCCAGGCACGGGGGTACTGGAGGGCCTACGGCCGTTGCCGCGCGGGCGCGGCAGGTCGTGAAGGCGTACGGGTCCGGGGAGACCCGTGTCGTCGCCCTCGACCACGTCGACGTGGACATCGCCCGTGGCCGTTTCACCGCGATCATGGGCCCCTCGGGGTCCGGCAAGTCCACCCTGATGCACTGCCTCGCCGGGCTCGACACCGTGACGAGCGGCCAGATCTACCTGGACGAGACCGAGATCACCGGCCTGAAGGACAAGAAGCTCACGCAGCTGCGCCGGGACCGGATCGGCTTCATCTTCCAGGCGTTCAACCTGCTCCCGACGCTGAACGCGCTCGAGAACATCACGCTGCCCATGGACATCGCCGGGCGCAAGCCGGACAAGGGCTGGCTGGACCGGGTCGTGGAGACCGTCGGCCTCGCCGGCCGGCTGGGGCACCGGCCCACCCAGCTCTCCGGCGGCCAGCAGCAGCGCGTCGCCGTGGCCCGCGCGCTCGCCGCCCGCCCGGAGATCATCTTCGGCGACGAGCCGACCGGAAACCTCGACTCGCGCGCGGGCGCCGAGATCCTCGGCTTCCTGCGGCGGTCCGTCGACGAGCTGGGCCAGACCATCGTGATGGTCACCCACGACCCGGTCGCCGCCTCCTACGCCGACCGCGTGCTCTACCTCGCCGACGGCCGGATCGTGGACGAGATGTACCAGCCGACGGCCGATCAGGTCCTGGACCGCATGAAGGACTTCGACGCCCGGGGGCGTACGTCATGACCGTCCTGAAGACCTCCATGCGCAACTTCTTCGCGCACAAGGGCCGTATGGCCCTGTCGGCGGTCGCCGTCCTGCTGTCGGTCGCCTTCGTCTGCGGCACCCTCGTGTTCACCGACACGATGAACACCACCTTCGACAAGCTCTTCCAGGCCACCGCCTCGGACGTGACGGTCACCGCCAAGGGCTCCTCCGACACCGGTGAGACCACCTCCCGTACGGGCAAGCCGCCGGTCATGCCGGCCTCGGTGCTCGGCGAGGTCCGGGGGGCCCAGGGGGTGAAGGAGGCCGAGGGCACCGTGTTCTCGACCTCGGTGACCGTCGTCGACCACAAGCTGGACAAGCTCTCGCCCACCAGCGGCGCCCCGACCATCGTCGGCAGCTGGAACGACAACGACGCCCGCACCATGAAGATCACCTCCGGCGCGGCGCCCAAGGGCTCCGACCAGGTCATGGTCGACGCGGACACCGCCGACAAGCACCACCTGAAGCTCGGCGACGAGATCGGCATGATCAGCGCCGTCGGCACGTACCACGCGCGCGTGTCCGGCATCGCCACCTTCACCGTCACCAACCCCGGCGCGGCGATCTTCTACCTGGACACGAAGACCGCCCAGCAGACCCTGGTCGGCCGCACCGGCGTCTACACCAACGTCAACGTCACCGCCGCCGAGGGCATGACCGACGCGCAGCTGAAGAAGAACGTGGCCGCCGAACTCGGCCACGGCTACAAGGTGCAGACCGCCAAGGAGGTCGCCGACGCCAACCAGAAGAGCGTCAACAGCTTCCTGAACGTCATGAAGTACGCGATGCTCGGCTTCGCCGGGATCGCCTTCCTGGTCGGCATCTTCCTGATCATCAACACGTTCTCCATGCTGGTCGCCCAGCGCACCCGGGAGATCGGCCTGATGCGGGCCATCGGCTCCTCGCGCCGCCAGGTCAACCGGTCCGTGCTCGTCGAGGCCCTGCTGCTCGGCGTGATCGGCTCCGTGCTCGGCGTCGGCGCCGGCGTCGGCATCGCGATCGGCCTGATGAAGCTCATGGGCCAGATGGGGATGCACCTGTCCACCGACGACCTGACCGTCGCCTGGACCACCCCCGCCGTCGGCCTGCTCCTCGGCGTCGTCGTCACCGTCCTGTCCGCCTACCTGCCCGCCCGGCGCGCCGGCAAGGTCTCCCCGATGGCCGCCCTGCGCGACTCGGGCGCCCCGGCGGACGCCAGGGCCGGGATCGTCCGGGCCCTGATCGGCCTGGTCCTCACCGGCGCCGGCGCCGCGAGCCTGTACGCCGCCGCCACCGCCGACAAGGCGAAGGACGGCTCGGCCTGGCTGGGCCTGGGTGTCGTCGCGACCCTGATCGGCTTCGTCGTCATCGGCCCGCTCCTCGCCGGCGGCGTGGTCCGCGTCCTCGGCGCGGTCATCCTGCGGATCTTCGGCCCCGTCGGGCGCATGGCCGAGCGCAACGCCCTGCGCAACCCGCGCCGCACCGGCGCCACCGGCGCGGCCCTGATGATCGGCCTGGCCCTGGTCGCCTGCCTGTCGGTGGTCGGCTCCTCCATGGTCGCCTCGGCCACCAGCCAGCTCGACAAGACCGTCGGCACGGACTTCATCCTGGCCGGCGACAAGGGCGAGGTCATCACCCCGCAGGCGGTCAAGGCCGTCAAGGACACCCCGGGTCTCGAGCGGGTCACCGAGTACAAGCTGCTGGACGTGACCCTGGGCACCCCGGACGGCAAGTCCGTCAAGGACGAGACGGTCAACGCGGCCGACCCGACCTACGCACAGGACGTGCGCACCAAGACGGTCGCCGGCAACCTCGCCGACGCCTACAAGCCCGACTCGATGTCCGTCCCCGAGGGCTTCGCCAAGAAGCACGCCATCAAGCTCGGCTCCACGGTCTCGGTCGACTTCAAGGACGGCAGGACGGCCGAGCTGACCGTCCGCGCGATCACCAGCGACGACGTCGTCGTCGACAAGGGCGCGATGTACGCCGCCATCGCCACCGCGGCGAAGTACGTGCCCGCCGGCAGGATGCCGCTCGACCAGCTGGTCTTCGCCACTGCCAAGGACGGGCAGCAGGACGCCGCCTACAAGGCCCTCAAGAAGGCGCTGCACCCGTACCCGCAGTACACGGTGCGCGACCAGACCGACTACAAGAAGGCCCTGAAGGACCAGATCGGCCAGCTGCTGAACATGATCTACGGCCTGCTGGCACTCGCGATCATCGTCGCCGTCCTCGGTGTGGTGAACACCCTCGCCCTGTCGGTCGTCGAGCGCACCCGCGAGATCGGCCTCATGCGGGCGATCGGCCTCTCCCGCCGCCAGCTGCGCCGCATGATCCGCCTGGAGTCCGTGGTCATCGCCCTCTTCGGCGCCCTGCTGGGCCTCGGCCTCGGCATGGGCTGGGGCGCCACCGCCCAGAAGCTCCTCGCGCTGGAGGGACTGAACGTCCTGGACATCCCCTGGCCGACGATCATCACGGTCTTCGTCGCCTCCGCCTTCGTGGGCCTGTTCGCCGCCCTGGTCCCGGCGTTCCGCGCGGGCCGCATGAACGTCCTGAACGCCATCGCGACGGACTGAGCCGACCGACCGAGCGGACCGAGGGGGAACACCACCGCATACGGGGGTTGCGGGGGAAAGAGCCGGGCCCGATGGAATTCCCATCGGGCCCGGCCGAGTTCATCAGCGGGACTGCGGGATGCGGCCGATGTGCAGAACCACGACCGTGCCCGAATCCTCCTCGATCTGGTACATGAGCCGGTAAGGCCCGGCGTGCATACGCCGTAGATCATGCGACCCGAGCGCGACGGTCCCCTCGGGGCGCGGATCGTCAGCGAGCAGATCGGTAGCGGCGAAGACCCGGCCAAGCCCGTCCGGATCCTCCTTGAGGAAGCGAACCGCGCTGTCGGTGGCCTGTTCGTGCCAGATGATCCGGAAGGTCACTCACCCTCCAGACCGAGCATTCGGCGGACCTCTTCCTGAGGAACACCGGCGAACGTGCCGTTCGCCTTCTCTGCTCGGTAGCGGGCGAGAGCGAGCTGTTCCTCCAGCTCGAGCAGGCGCTCCTCCAGCTCCTCCAGCTCACGGGGGTTTATGAACACGGCCGCGGCCTGGCCGTGGTCCGTGATGGTGATGCGCTCACGCGCGTGTGCGGTCCGCCGCACCAGGGAGCCGAACTGGGCACGAGCCTCGGTGATGGGGAAGGTTGCACTCATGTACGGAACTGTACGGTCCATGCCTCGCGGAGTCGATCGCTCTCACGGGTGAACACCTCCCGTCCGTCGTACGCTGGACACCCCCGGCTGCTCGACGCGTCGGGCTCTTCGCGTTGCCCACTCCGGACGGAAAGTCTTCCCATGAGCCTGCACGGTCTGCTCGACGCCGTCGTCAAGGACCCCGCCCTCGCGGAAGCGATCACCGCCGCCGCGGACGGCAACCGCATGCACGTCGACCTCGTCGGCCCCCCGGCGGTCCGGCCCCTCGCCGTCGCCGCCCTGGCCCGCGAGGCCGGCCGCACGGTGCTCGCGGTCACCGCGACGGGCCGCGAGGCCGAGGACCTGGCGGCGGCCCTGCGCTCGCTGCTGCCCCCGGAGGGCGTCGTGGAGTACCCCTCCTGGGAGACCCTCCCGCACGAGCGCCTCAGCCCGCGCAGCGACACCGTCGGCCGTCGCCTCGCCGTCCTGCGCCGCCTGGCCCACCCGCGCCCTGACGACCCCGAGACCGGCCCGGTCTCCGTGGTCGTCGCCCCCATCCGCTCCGTGCTCCAGCCGCAGGTCAAGGGTCTCGGCGACCTGGAACCGGTGTCCCTGACGACGGGGCAGACCGCCGATCTGAACGAGATCGTGGAAGCCCTCGCGGCCGCCGCCTACTCGCGCGTGGAGCTGGTCGAGAAGCGCGGCGAGTTCGCCGTGCGCGGCGGCATCCTGGACGTGTTCCCGCCCACCGAGGAACACCCCCTGCGCATCGAGTTCTGGGGCGACGACGTCGAGGAGATCCGCTACTTCAAGGTCGCCGACCAGCGCTCCCTCGAAGTCGCCGACCACGGCCTGTGGGCCCCGCCCTGCCGTGAACTCCTGCTGACCGAGGACGTCCGCGCACGCGCGCGTGCGCTCGCCGAACAGCACCCCGAGCTGGGCGAACTGCTCGGCAGGATCGCCGAGGGCATCGCGGTCGAGGGCATGGAGTCCCTCGCCCCGGTCCTCGTGGACGACATGGAGCTGCTGCTCGACGTGCTCCCCAAGGGCTCCATGGCCGTGGTCTGCGACCCGGAGCGGGTCCGCACCCGAGCCGCCGACCTCGTCGCCACCAGCCAGGAGTTCCTCCAGGCGTCCTGGGCGGCCACCGCGGGCGGAGGCGAGGCCCCCATCGACGTCGGCGCGGCCTCCCTGCGGTCCATCGCCGACGTACGCGACCGCGCGCGCGAGCTGGACATGATGTGGTGGTCCGTCTCGCCCTTCGCCGCCGACCTCGAGCTCACGGATCCGTTTGCCGCTGACGCGGCGGGCGACACCCTCAAGCTCGGCATGCACGCCCCCGAGACCTACCGCGGCGACACCGCCAGAGCCCTCGCGGACACCAAGGGCTGGCTCGCCGACGGCTGGCGCACGGTCTACGTCACCGAGGGCCACGGCCCCGCCACCCGAACCGTGGAGGTCCTGGGCGGTGAGGGCATCGCCGCCCGCCTGGACGTCGACCTCACCGAGCCGAGCCCGTCCGTCGTGCACGTCTCCTGCGGCTCGATCGACTACGGCTTCGTCGACCCGGCGCTCAAGCTGGCCGTCCTCACGGAGACCGACCTGACCGGCCAGAAGGCCGCCGGCAAGGACGGCGCCCGGATGCCGGCCCGCCGCCGCAAGACCATCGACCCGCTCACCCTGGAGCAGGGCGACTACATCGTCCACGAACAACACGGCGTCGGCCGCTACATCGAGATGGTGCAGCGCACCGTCCAGGGCGCCACCCGCGAGTACCTGGTCGTCGAGTACGCCCCCGCCAAGCGCGGCCAGCCCGGCGACCGCCTCTACATCCCCACCGACCAGCTGGAGCAGATCACCAAGTACGTCGGCGGCGAGGCCCCCACCCTGCACCGGCTCGGCGGCGCCGACTGGACGAAGACCAAGGCGCGCGCGAAGAAGGCCGTCAAGGAGATCGCCGCCGACCTGATCAAGCTCTACAGCGCCCGCATGGCCGCCCCCGGCCACTCCTTCGGCGCCGACACGCCCTGGCAGCGCGAGCTGGAGGACGCGTTCCCGTACGCGGAGACCCCCGACCAGCTCACCACCATCGCCGAGGTCAAGGAGGACATGGAGAAGTCGATCCCCATGGACCGCCTGATCTGCGGCGACGTCGGCTACGGCAAGACCGAGATCGCGGTCCGCGCCGCCTTCAAGGCCGTACAGGACGGCAAGCAGGTCGCCGTCCTCGTCCCCACGACCCTGCTGGTGCAGCAGCACTTCGGCACGTTCTCCGAGCGGTACGGCCAGTTCCCCGTCAAGGTGAAGGCCCTGTCCCGCTTCCAGACCGACACCGAGGCGAAGGGCGTCCTGGAGGGCCTGAAGGAAGGTTCGGTGGACGTCGTCATCGGCACCCACCGCCTGTTCTCCTCCGAGACCAGGTTCAAGGACCTCGGCCTCGTCATCGTCGACGAGGAGCAGCGCTTCGGCGTCGAGCACAAGGAGCAGCTGAAGAAGCTCCGCGCCAACGTCGACGTGCTGACCATGTCGGCCACCCCGATCCCGCGCACCCTGGAGATGGCGGTCACCGGCATCCGCGAGATGTCCACGATCACCACCCCGCCGGAGGAGCGGCACCCGGTGCTGACCTTCGTCGGCCCGTACGAGGAGAAGCAGATCGGCGCGGCCATCCGCCGCGAACTGCTGCGCGAGGGCCAGGTCTTCTACATCCACAACCGCGTCGAGTCCATCGACCGCGCGGCCGCCCGGCTGCGCGAGATCGTCCCCGAGGCGCGCATCGCCACCGCGCACGGCCAGATGTCCGAGCAGGCCCTGGAACAGGTCGTCGTCGACTTCTGGGAGAAGAAGTTCGACGTCCTCGTCTCGACGACGATCGTCGAGTCCGGCATCGACATCTCCAACGCCAACACCCTGATCGTCGAGCGCGGCGACAACTTCGGCCTCTCCCAGCTGCACCAGCTGCGCGGCCGCGTCGGCCGAGGCCGCGAGCGCGGGTACGCGTACTTCCTGTACCCGCCGGAGAAGCCGCTGACCGAGACCGCGCACGAACGCCTCGCCACCATCGCCCAGCACACCGAGATGGGCGCGGGCATGTACGTCGCCATGAAGGACCTGGAGATCCGGGGCGCGGGCAACCTCCTCGGCGGCGAGCAGTCCGGCCACATCGCGGGCGTCGGCTTCGACCTGTACGTCCGCATGGTCGGCGAGGCCGTGGCGGACTACAGGCGGCAGCTGGAGACCGGCGGGATCGAGGAGGAGCCGCCGCTCGAGGTCAAGATCGAGCTGCCCGTCGACGCGCACGTTCCGCACGACTACGCGCCCGGCGAGCGCCTGCGCCTCCAGGCCTACCGGGCCATCGCCTCCGCCAACTCGGAGCAGGACATCAAGGCCGTCCGCGAGGAACTCACCGACCGCTACGGCAAGTTGCCCGAGCCGGTGGAGAACCTGCTGCTGGTGGCCGGCCTGCGCATGCTCGCGCGCGCGTGCGGCGTCGGCGAGATCGTCCTCCAGGGCAACAACATCCGCTTCGCCCCGGTGGAGTTGCGCGAGTCGCAGGAGTTGCGGCTCAAGCGGCTCTACCCGGGCACGGTCATCAAGGCGGCCGCGCACCAGGTCCTGGTGCCGCGCCCGAAGACCGCGAAGGTGGGCGGCAAGCCGCTCGTCGGCAGGGAACTGCTGGGCTGGGTCGGGGAGTTCCTGGCGTCGGTCCTCGGGTCGTAGGCGGGGTCTGGGGTCGTAGGCGGGTTCTGGGGGGCGCGGAGGCTTCGACACGTGCCCCCGCACACCCTCCGACTGCACGGAATCTCCCCGACGGCCCCCGTCGGAGGAACGTCGTGCGGCCGATACGGTGATAGGCGGAACGATCCGCCCCGCATGTGAGGGCGGACCAGGACGATTCAGGGGGGACGCGCGTGAGGCGTCTGAGGGGTGGGGCGGTCACCGCCGCAGTCATGGCGGTCGCCGTGGCCGGCTGTACGCCCGAGCACGACAAGGGGGCCTCCGGGCCCGAGCAGACGGGCGGCAAGGGCGCCGCCCTGGCCGCCGCCGACTCACTGCCCGTCAAGGGGCGTGCGCCGAAGACCGGTTACTCCCGGGCCCGCTTCGGCACCGCCTGGGCCGACACCGACTCCAACTCCTGTGACACCCGTGACGACATCCTCAAGCGCGACCTGAAGGAGGTGAAGTTCACCGGAGGCACCTGCAAGGTCACCTACGGCCTGCTGGAGCCGGACCCCTACTCCGGCAAGGGCGTCACCTACCGGCGCGGCCGCAGCCTGGTCGACATCGATCATGTCGTCGCCCTCTCGGACGCCTGGCAGAAGGGCGCCAAGTACTGGGACCCCAGCAAGCGCATAGCCCTGGCCAATGACCCGCTCAACCTCATCGCGGTCGACGCGAGCACCAACCGCAGCAAGGGCGACGGGGACACGGCCACCTGGGTCCCGCCCAACAAGACCTACCGCTGCACCTATGTCGCCGCCCAGGTCGCCGTGAAGAAGAAGTACGGCCTGTGGGTCAGCGCCGCCGAGAAGGCCGCGATGAAGAAGGTCCTCGCCACCTGCCCGGACCAGAATCTCCCCACCGGCGGCAACCCGACCAAGGCGCCGGAGCGCTTCCGGGCACGGTGAGCCGGGCCGCCCACGGCCCCCGGCCGCGCCGCACCGAGCTGCGCTCCGCACCGCGCCGAGCTGCGCTCCGCACCGCACCGGGGGCCGTGGGCGGCGGTGATCAGGACGCGCCGGCCGCGTCCTTCAGCGAGCTCACGACGTGGCTCGCCAGCTTGGCGGCGTTGGCGGCGCCGTTGTCGCTGCCGGCCGTGGACATCACGGTGACCACGGAGGTGCCCACACGGGCGGCGACCAGAGTGGTGCCGTTCTCCCAGCTGCCGCTGGTGAGCGTGATGGTGTAGGCCTCGTCGCCGAGTCCGGGCGTGGCGCGCCCGGCGAGCCTCACCCTGGCGTGCGCCTCCGTGTCCGTGAACGAGGCGCACGCGGTGGCGGCGTTGCGCACCTCCTTCATCACCGCCGTCGCGGTCGTGCCCTGGAACTCGTCGATCTCCTGGACGATCTCCTCGGTCCGGTCCTTGTTCCCGTAGTCGCTCTGCGCGAAGGACACGCCTCCCTTGTAGCCGGTCACGTCGATCCAGGAGGTGTTCTCGAACTTGCCGCAGTCCGGCTTCGCCGTGCTCCGGCTGCTCGGAGCGAGGAACTGGCCGCCGCTGTCGACGGCACCGTCCGCGACGGCGGTGAGCCCGGACGGGAAGAACGACGCCGGCGCCAGAGCCTTCTTCAACTGGCTGCCTGTCAGCAGGCCGGCGTTGGCGTCCTTGGCCTTCGTCGTCTTCGCCGACGCGTCGGCGCCGGAGGAACCGGAGGAACCGGACGAACCAGAGGATGCGGTGGAGCAGGCGGTCAGGGCCAGCGGGAGCGCCGCGACGGCGAGGACCTGGACGAGACGGGACGGGAGATGCATGACAGTTCCTTGGGGGAGTGGGGGAAACCTGGTGAAACCTGGTGAAACGTGCTGGTGTTGCGGTGAGTTCATGACTCGGGGGCCTGCGGCGCGGGACGTGACCGGGTGCGAATGACCGGGACGTCCCGCGAATGACCAGGGCGTCCCGCGCCGGCCGGGGGACGTGGTGCGGCGGCGAGGTCAGGCCGTCTTCTTCCAGTCGCCGCAGCCGGTCGTCTTGAAGTAGGCGTCCGTGGCGCGGATGGTGACGACGGCCGTGCCGGTCACGTTGTTGTTCGCGATGATCGAGTCGAGCCCGTGCTCGGCGTCCTTGGCGCGCTCCCAGTAACAGGAGTCGTCGGCGTTCCCGGTCGACTTGTAGGTGCCCGGCGCGATGTCCGTGCCGACCTTGAACATGCCCCCCTTGCCGCTCATCGACGAGGCGGGCGTGCCCTTCGCCTTCGGGTCGACGGCCTCCCAGTCCTTGCAGCCGCTGGACTTGAACAGCTTGTCGGTGGGCTTGACCGTCACGTAACTCGTGCCGGTGACGTTGTCGTTGGCCAGCAGCGAGTCCGTCTCGCCCGAGGCGTCCTTGGCGCGCTCCCAGTAGCACATGTCGTCGGTGTTACCGGTGGTGCGGTAGGTGCCGGGCTTGACGTCGGAGCCGACGGTGAAGTCACCGTCCCCGGAGAAGGCGGCCTTCTTCCTGCCCGCCTCCACGCCTCCCGACGACTTGTCGGGCTTGCCGCCGGGCTTGTGGTCGGCGGCGGCCGAGCTGCCCCCGGAGCCGCCGTCCTTGCCGTCCTTCCCGTCGCCGCCGGCGTTCGCCGAGACGACACCGATGACGACGATCCCGACGACGGCGCCCAGCGCGATCTTGCCCTTCATGCCCATGACGGGCTCCTCCCCGATGCGGCGGCCACCCCCCTCCGGCTGACCGCTCGTTCGCTGGGTCAATAAGACCAGAGCTTGTGAACCGAGTCAACGCGATTCACGAGAGTCATTGCGTACACGTGCGTGAAGGCGTGGGTCTTGTGTACGTCGCTATGCTCGGTGCACACATGGGACGAGGGGAGCGGGGCCGGTGCAGGACAACGCGACAGAGGTGACCGCGGCCGGTATCGCGCGGCTCGCCGGAGTGGGCCGTGCCGCCGTGAGCAACTGGCGCCGTCGGCACGCCGATTTCCCCAAGCCGATCGGGGGCACCGAGACCAGCCCGTCCTTCGCCCTCGCCGAGGTCGAGTCCTGGCTGCGCAGGCAGGGCAAGCTCGCCGAAGTCCCCCTGCGGGAACGCGTCTGGCAGCAGCTGGCCGGGCATCCCGAGGGGCCCGTCACCGCGCTGGTGCACGTCGGCTGCGTCCTGCTGCTCATCCAGGAACGCCCCACCGTCTGGCTCGACGCCGGTGCCGGTTCCGACGCGCGCCTGGCGGCGATGCTGCCCGGCGCGCTGGACCAGGTGCTCGGCCCGCGCTTCGGCATCGCTCCCGGCCGCGGTGTTCACACGGCCCGACCGGACGACGGCTCACCGGCTGTGAACACCGGCCCCACGGTTCACACCTCGCCCCCCACCATGGCGCAGCCCGCTGTGAACACCCCGCCCGCTGTGAACACCCGGCAGCCTCTGAACCCCCCGCCCGCCGGACCGACATCGGCCACCGCACCCACCACCCCAGCCCCGTACCCCTCGGCCCTGTACACCCCCGCCCTCCGCATCCCCAGCGGCCCGCAACTCCTCCCCTCCGCCCCCCTCCTCCGCGGCGCCGCCGAGCTGGCCGCCGAGCTGGGGGCGCGGCAGACCTTCGAGTTCCTTCTGGGCCGGCACCTGGACGCCAACCCGCGCCAGTACACGCTCACCCCGGCCGAACTCGCCCGCCTCATGGCCGACCTCGCCGGTCCCGCCCGCACCGTCCTCGACCCCGCCTGCGGCACCGGCGCCCTCCTGCGCGCCGTGGACACCCGCCCCGACCAGGAGCTGTACGCCCAGGACAGCGCCCCCGACCTCGCCGCGCTCACCGCGCTGCGGCTCGCGCTGCACACGCGGGCCACCGTGCGCGGCGCCGCCGGCGACACCCTGCGCGGCGACGCCTACCCCGCACTGCACGCCGACGCGGTCCTGTGCCACCCGCCGTTCAACGAGCGCAACTGGGGCCACGACGAACTCGCCTACGACGCCCGCTGGGAGTACGGCTTCCCGGCGCGCACCGAGTCCGAGCTGGCCTGGGTGCAGCACGCGCTGGCCCGGCTCGCCGACGACGGCACCGCCGTCCTGCTCATGCCGCCGGCCGCGGCATCCCGCCGCTCCGGGCGCCGGATCCGCGCCGACCTGCTGCGCCGGGGCGCGCTGCGGGCCGTGGTCGCGCTCCCGGTCGGGGCGGCGCCGCCGTACAACATCCCGCTGCACGTGTGGGTGCTGCGCCGCCCGGACCGGACGCCCGCGGCGCCCGAGGTGCTGCTCGTGGACACCGGGCGGTTCGCCGGCGAGGCGCGGGGCGGCCCGGACTGGCAGGCCGTGCGGAACGCCGTCCTCGACGCCTGGCGCGTCTTCGACCGGGACGGGCGGCTGGAGGAGCGAGCCGGGCTGGCGCGTTCCGTGCCGGTCATCGGACTCCTCGACGACGACGTGGACCTCGCCCCCGCCCGCCATCTGCCGCCGCCCGCCGTGGCCGACGGCGCGGAGCAGCTCACGGCCGTGCGTGAGCGCCTGGGCGAGACCCTGCGCCTGACCTCCGCCCTCACCCCGCCGCCCGCCGCCCCGGCCCCGCCCGCGCGCTGGCCGCTCACCACGGTCGGTGAACTCGCGCGCGGGGGCGCGCTGGTGCTGCGCACCGGCGGAAGCGGCGGCCACGCGCGCGTGCCCGTCCTGACCGACCACGACGTCCTCGCCGGAACGGCACCCTCCGGCTCGCTCCCGGAGAGCGACGAGGAGGCGGTGCTGACCGAGCCGGGCGACGTCGTCGTACCGGTGCTCGGCGGCGGATCCGTGGCACGCGTGATCGACGACGCGACGGAGGGCGCCGCCCTGGGGCGCAACCTGGTGCTCCTGCGCCCCGATCGCACGGCGCTCGACCCCTGGTTCCTCGCCGGGTTCCTGCGCGGCACCGCCAACAACCGACAGGCCAGCAGCTACGCCTCCACCGCCACCCGCCTGGACGTGCGCCGCCTTCAGCTGCCCCGGCTGCCGCTCGACGAACAGCGGCGCTACGGCGCGCGCTTCCGCGCCCTCGACGAGTTCGAGCGCGCGGTGCGCCACGCGAGCCGGCTCGGGCAGCAACTGGTGCGCGGGATGTACGACGGACTGACGGACGGGACGGTGGCGCCGGACTGACGGACGGGACGGTGGCGCCGGACTGACGGACGTGGAGCAGCGCTACAACGGTTCGGTACAAGCCGTAACGCCTTGTCGGTGTCGGCCTATACGCTCGAACTCCCTACCGATCCCCGGCCCAGGAGCAGTCATGTACGGCCACGGCGCGGCGCCGCCCACCCGAGGCGCGGGAAGTGTCATCACCCTGCGCGTGCTGATCGCCGCCTGCGGCCTGTTCTCGTGCGGCATCCTCGCGTGCGCGCCGCTGTTCCGGGTCGCGTTCCTGCGCGGGCGGTGGTTCGACTGGCTGGTGGCGTGGGTGAGCCTGCCGCTGGGCATCGCCTGCTTCGCGGTGGTCGGCACGGTGCCGGAGAGCGACTCGAGAGGCGACGTCGCGCTGGCCACGGTCCTGATCCTCGGCATCGCCTCGACCGTGCACTTCCTGGTGACGGACATCCGGTACAACGCCAGGACCGGGCGGCCGCCGACGGGTTACGCGCCCCCGCACGCCGGGACGGTCCCGTCGGCCCCGTCGGCGTACGGCTACCCGGGCCCCGCGGCCCCGTTCACCGCGACGACCGCCCCGGTGACCCCGGTGGCCCCGAACGCACCGCACACCCCGCCCGCCATGCCGCACACCCCGATCCCCGGGCCCCCGCAGGCCGCCCCACTCACCCCGCCGCAGCGCCCGGCGCCCGCCCGGATCGACCAGGTGCGGGCCGAACTGGACGAACTGAGCGACTACTTGCGCAAGCACGACGGCCACGAGGGCGGAAGGTGACCGTGGCGCAGGGACGTGTCGTCGCCGGCCGCTACGAACTGTCCACGCTCATCGGGCAGGGCGGCATGGGCCAGGTGTGGACGGCGTACGACCAGCGGCTCGACCGGCGTGTGGCGGTGAAGCTGCTGCGCCCGGACAAGGTGGCCGGCCAGGAGGCCGACGAGCTGCGCCGCCGCTTCGTGCGCGAGTGCCGGGTGACCGCGCAGGTCGACCACCCCGGCCTGGTCACCGTGCACGACGCGGGCAGTGAGGGCGAGGAGCTGTTCCTCGTCATGCAGTACGTCGACGGCGCCGACCTCTCCGACCATCTCGCCGAGCACGACCCGTACCCCTGGCAGTGGGCGGTCGCGGTCGCCGCGCAACTGTGTGCCGTGCTGAGCGCCGTGCACGCCGTGCCGATCGTCCACCGCGACCTGAAGCCGCGCAACGTGATGGTGAAGCAGGACGGCACGGTCACGGTGCTCGACCTGGGCGTGGCCTCGGTCATCGACACCGACACCACCCGCCTCACGCACACCGGCTCCCCGATCGGTTCGCCCGCCTACATGGCGCCCGAGCAGGCGATGGGCGGTGCGGTCGGCCCGTACACCGACCTGTACGCGCTCGGGGTGCTGATGCACGAACTGCTCAGCGGCGACGTGCCCTTCGCGGGCTCCACCGCGCTCGGTGTGCTGCACCGGCACCTGTACGAGCCTCCGCTGCCGGTGCGCCGCATCCGCCCCGAGGTGCCGGAGGCGCTGGAGGCCCTCGTCCTGCGGCTGCTCGCCAAGGATCCGCAAGCCCGCCCGGCCTCCGCGCAGGAGGTGTACGAGCACCTGGCGCTGCTCCTGCCCGCGCGCGGAACTCCGACCGGGGCACCCCTGGACCCCGCACGCCCCTTCCTGCGTCCGCACGCCCCCTGGCCGGACCGGGCGCGGACTCCCGCGCCCCAGCCCGCCCCCGTCGCGCCGGTGCCCCCGGCGGCCGGGAAGCCGGACGTCGCCTCCGCCGTCGACGAGGTGAAGCGGCTGCTCGGGGAGGGTCGCATCACCCAGGCGGTGGACATCCTCGGCGCGATCTTGCCCGCCGCGGCCGAGCAGCACGGCGAGCACTCGCCGGTCGTGCGCACCCTGCGCAAGCAGTACGCGGCGACCCTCATGGACGACGGCCAGTACCGGCGCGCGCTGCCCGAACTACGCCGCCTCGCCGACGAACGCGCCGCCGAGGCCGGCGTGTCCGACCCGCAGTCCCTGCGCTACCGCTACGAGGCCGCCCAGTGCCTGGAGCAGCTCGGCGAACCGGCCGCGGCGCTCGCCGAGTACCGCACGCTGCTGCCGTACTACGAGAACCAGTACGTCTCCGGCGACCCGCAGCTCGCCCACGACGTGCGGCGCCGCATCGGCCACCTGCTGCTCGCCCTCGGCGACCGCCCGGCCGCCCACGACACGCTCGCGCGGCTCGTGATCGACGTGGAGCGCCTGCACGGCCCCGGGCATCCGCTGGCGATGGAGATCCGCCGCACCCTTCAGTGGCTGGGGCAGGTGCGCGGCTAGATTTTGCCGTCCCCTGGAGAATTCTTGTGATCTTCGGGGGATTGTGTTTCCCGAAGGCATGAACGGAGCGGGATAGGTTGCGCTTCGTTTTACCGGGTGACGCATATTCAGGGGTGGGGCATGGCAGGCCATCGGCAGTCGAAGAAGCGCAGGTACATCACGTGGGCGGTGGCCGGGACGGCCGTCCTCGGGGGTGCCGGCCTCGCCGCGCAGACCTCCATGGCCGCCACCGCCTGGCCCGCCCAGAAGACCTTCACCGGACGCGCCTTCGACACCTGCACCGCGCCCTCCCTGTCCACGATGAAGGCCTGGCACACCGGCTTCTACGGCGCCGCCGCCGTCTACGTGGGCGGCAGGAACCGCGGCTGCGCCCAGCCCAACCTCACCGCCTCCTGGGTCAAGTCGGTCAGCGCCCTGGGCTGGAAGCTCGTCCCGATCTACGTCGGCGCCCAGCCGCCGTGTCAGTCCGGCTCCAACCCCGAGAAGCTGACCGCCGCCACGGCCGCCTCCCTTGGCGCCTCCGACGCCTCCGACGCCGTGGCCAAGGCCTCCGCCCTCGGCATGAAGGCGGGCAGCCCGGTCTACCTGGACATGGAGGCGTACGACAGCACGAACAAGGCGTGCAACGACGCCGTGCTGACATACGTGCGCGCCTTCGACAAGGGCCTGCACGCCAAGACGTACCGCACCGGCTTCTACGGCTTCACCAGCTCCAGCGCCAAGGCCGTCGCCACCGCGTCGGACAAGACGGACCTGCCGGGCAACCTCTGGTACGCGCTGTACGACAAGCAGAACACCACGACCGCGGACTGGCCGTGGGGCGCGAGCCAGTTCACCAATCACAGCCGCGGCCACCAGTACATGGTCAACAGCAAGGAGACGCGCGGCGGCGTCACGCTCACCGTCGACCGTGACGCCTGGGACGCGCCGGTGGCCATCACCGGCTGACGGCGGCACCGCCGGTGCGCGCGACGGTGCCTGAAGTCGTGGTGAATCGTTGGTCGAATGGGTTGGCCAGAGCTGAGCCGCTGCCTACCATCGATCACCGCAAGACTTTGTGCACCGCCGCACAATCTCCTCGGGAGGTTTCCTTGCACCGCCGCCGTCGCACCGCGCTCCTCCTCACCGCCGCGCTCGCCGCCGCGGCCCCCCTCCTCACCGCCTGCGGGGACCAAGCGCACCCCGGCGCAGCGGCTGTCGTCGGGGGACAGCGGATCACCGTCGCCCAGCTGGAGGGCCGGGTGAACGAGGTACGCGCGGCACAGCGGGCCGCGGTGCCGGACGAGACGCAGTACCAGCAGGTCCTCGCCTCCACCGGCAGCCTCACCCGGGACACCCTGCACACCATGGTGCTCGACCGGGTCCTGCACCGGGCCGCTCAGGACGGGGGCATCACGGTCAGCCGCAAGGAGATCCAGCAGATGCGGGCCGGCCTGGAGCAGCAGGCCGGTGGCTCCAAGGGGCTGGAGACCACCTGGCTCCAGAAGTACGGCATCGCGCCCGAGCGCCTGGACGACAACCTCCGCCTCCAGATCGAGGCCCAGAAGCTCGCCATGAAGCTCGGCACCGACACCGCCCAGCCCGCCTTCTGGAAGGCCCTCTCCCAGGCCTCCGAGGAACTCCACATCGACCTCAACCCGCGCTACGGCACCTGGGACGTGGAGAAGAGCAGCCGCGTGGACGCCAAGACCCCGTGGGTACGACAGGTCACGTCGGCGGCGTCCGAACAGCAGTCGGCGTAGCGGACGCCTGGCTTCCCCCTCCGAGGGTGCCGGAACGGTACGGCAGCCGGTCGCGGAGAGTACGGGATTTCCCGGATAGAGCGCCGCACGACGGGGAGGACACCTAGGAGAGGACCACCCAGGAGGCGGGGGAAGCACGCGGCGAAGGCCGCCTGCCCGGTGCGAGTCTGGCGGGAGGGGCCGTGGCTGTTGGTGCGGGTGCGGGTGCGGGGGGGGGCGAGCGGCGGTGGCCGCGCCGCTTCGGTGCGTGGGCGCGCGTCGCCGTGAAGGCTGCGGTCGGGCTGGTCGTCACGGCTGTGGCGGGGTTCTTCGTCGTCCTCGGGTGGGGACTCGCCCGTGCCGGGGTCGACGGGTGGAACGACACCTCCTCGCTCGCCGCGCACGGGCGGTCCGTCGACGGGGTCGTCACAGCGAAAGACAAGGTGAGCGGGCCCCAGGGAAGCAGCCAGAAGAGGTTCGAGGTCCGTTTCACCACGGCCACCGGGACGTCCTACCGGTTCTGGGAGCCCGGCGACGCGGATGTCGGCGACACGGTCCGCGTCCACTACGCGCAGGGGCGTCCCGAGACGGCGACCACCGCCTCCGCGTCCAGCGACCGCATCGCGTACGGCCTGCTGACCGTGACCGGGGCAGCGATCGTTATCGTCATCGCGCTCCTGTTCCTGGGGCTCGCCCGGGTGAGTCTCCGCGGCGCCTTTCCCGCGCGCCGCCCTCGCATGGAGAACCCGGAGAACCCGGAGAACCCGGAGAACCCGTAGACCTCGCCCGCAGAACCCGTGGAAGAGGCACCGGTCATACGATCACGCAACCCCCTCGCCCCTGTGGACAACCCGGCTCGTCCGTCGGCGCCGTGGGTTACGTTCGGATCGTGAACGCAACCAGCCCCGAAGCCCTCGGCCCGGACGCCGCCCCCGGCCGCATCGTCCTGCTCACCACCAGCCATCGCGTCGCCCCCGGCCTGCTGTCCTGGCCCGCCTGGCAGGCGCTGCGCACCGCCGACGCCGTGCTGTGCGCGGACGGCGCGCATCCGCAGCTGCCGTATCTGCGGGAGGCCGGGATAGCGGTGGCGGAGGCGTCCCCCACGGCGCAGGATCTGGTCGACGCCTGTGCCGGCGGGCGGACGGTGGTGGTCGTGGCCACCGGCGAGGGCGAGCCGGTCCTCACCGACGGGCTGGCCCGGCTGGCGGGCTCCGGCCGGGTGCGGATGCCCGAGCTGGAGCTGCTCCCCGCCTCCTACGACCTGCCCGGCGCCCGCCTCCTCGACCTCGTGCAGGTCATGGACCGCATCCGCGAGGAGTGCCCCTGGTCCTCCCGGCAGACCCACCAGGGCCTGGCGAAGTACGGCATCGAGGAGGCGTACGAACTGGTCGAGGCGATCGAGGCCGGCGACCGCGACGAACTCCGGGAGGAGTTGGGTGACGTCCTGCTCCAGGTCGTCTTCCACTCCCGCATCGCCGAGGAGGACCCGGACGCCCCGTTCTCCATCGACGACGTGGCCGGCGGCATCGTCGCCAAGCTGATCCACCGCCACCCGCACGTCTTCGGCGAGGAGAAGGCGGAGACGCCGGAGGACGTCAAGGAGCACTGGCTGCGCACCAAGGCCGAGGAGAAGCAGCGCACCTCGGTGACGGAGGGCGTCCCCCTCGGCCAGCCCGGTCTCGCCCTCGCCGCCAAGCTCGCCTCCCGCGCCCGCACGGCCGACCTGGACGTGCCCCTGCCCCAGGGCGAGGGCATCGGCTACGAACTGCTGGCAATGGCGGTCCACGCCGAGGCGGACGGCGCCGACCCGGAGGCGGCACTCCGCGCGGCGGCCCGGACCTACCGGGACGCGATACGCGCGGCGGAGGGCACACAGCCGGAGAAGGAAAAGTAAGGACGAGCAGCAAGAAGGAGCAGTAAGGAGGAGAAGCAGTAAGGAGGAGCAGTAAGGAGGAGAAGCAAGGAGGGCGGAGGGCGCACAGCGGGAGGCACAAGGCGCGGAGCCGGAGACGCAGAGGGCCGGATACCGTCGAGGAGTGACCAACCAGCCCCACCCCGACGCACCCGCCCCGGACCTCTTCACCTGGGAGTTCGCCGCCGACCCCTACCCCGCCTACGCCTGGCTCCGCGAGCACGCGCCCGTGCACCGGACCAAGCTGCCCAGTGGGGTGGAGGCCTGGTTGGTCACCCGGTACGCCGATGCCAAGCAGGCCCTGGCCGACCAGCGGCTGAGCAAGAACCCGGCCCATCACGACGAGCCCGCGCACGCCAAGGGGAAGACCGGCATCCCCGGCGAGCGCAAGGCCGACCTGATGACACATCTGCTGAACATCGACCCGCCGGACCACACCCGGCTGCGCAGGCTGGTCAGCAAGGCGTTCACGCCCCGCCGTGTCGCCGAGTTCGCGCCCCGGGTGCAGGAGCTGACCGACCAGCTCATCGGCCGGTTCGCGGCGACGGGCTCCGCCGACCTCATCCACGATTTCGCCTTCCCGCTCCCCATCTACGCCATCTGCGACCTGCTCGGTGTCCCGCGCGAGGACCAGGACGACTTCCGGGACTGGGCGGGCATGATGATCCGGCACGGCGGAGGTCCGCGGGGCGGTGTCGCGCGGTCGGTCAAGAAGATGCGTGGCTACCTCGCCGAACTCATCCACCGTAAGAGGGAGGCGCTGCCCGCCGAGCCGACCCCGGGCGAGGACCTGATCTCGGGCCTCATCCGGGCCTCCGACCACGGCGAGCACCTCACCGAGAACGAGGCCGCCGCCATGGCCTTCATCCTCCTGTTCGCCGGCTTCGAGACGACCGTCAACCTCATCGGCAACGGCACGTACGCCCTGCTCACCCACCCCGAGCAGCGCCACCGCCTCCAGCGTTCCCTCGCCGCCGGGGAGCGGGACCTCCTGGAGACCGGAGTGGAGGAACTCCTGCGCTACGACGGCCCCGTGGAGCTGGCCACCTGGCGGTTCGCCACCCGGCCGCTCACCATCGGCGGGCAGGACGTCGCGGCCGGCGATCCGGTGCTCGTCGTGCTCGCCGCCGCGGACCGCGACCCGGAGCGGTTCGCCGACCCGGACGTGCTGGACCTCGGGCGCCGCGACAACCAGCACCTCGGGTACGGCCATGGCATCCACTACTGCCTCGGTGCCCCGCTCGCCCGGCTGGAAGGGCAGACCGCGCTGGCCACCCTGCTGACCCGGCTGCCCGACCTGCGGCTCGGGGCGGATCCGGCCGATCTGCGCTGGCGCGGCGGGCTCATCATGCGCGGTTTGCGCACGCTTCCCGTGGAGTTCACGCCGGTCTCCTGAATCCGGCTCGCGGAGAAAACATGAGAGACGTTCAACTGCGTGATCTTCATGTGATCTGTGCGGCATGAACTTGTGACAGGCGATCGTCTGCCGATACGTTCACCCATCAGTGTGGCGGCCGGGCAACGTCCGCCGCGCCGGATCTGCCGTCGCTCGAAAGGCCTCCGTATGCTCCCCGGGAACGGTCGTCACCGTCGCCCCCGCCAAGCTCCGGCGCTCATCGTCGCGGCCGGAGTGACCGGCTCCGCCATCGCCATCCCGCTCCTCGGCGCCGCGAGCGCCCACGCGGCGGACGGCACCACCTGGGACAAGGTCGCCGAGTGCGAGAGCGGCGGCTCCTGGAGCGCCGACAACGGCAACGGGTACTACGGCGGCCTGCAGATCTCGCATGAGGACTGGGTCAAGTACGGCGGCACCCGGTACGCCGAGAACGCCGACCAGGCGAGCCGTTCGCAGCAGATCGCGGTCGCCGAGAAGATCCTTGCCGACCAGGGCACCACTCGCTGGGCCACCTGCGCCCTGCTCTCCGGGATGACCTCCGGCTCCGGTTCCGCGGACGCCGACACGGACGCCGGGGACTCCGACTCCCAGGGCTCGGGCAAGGGGCACTCCGGCCCCTCCTCCTCCGACTCCGACTCCCAGGGCGGCTCCGACTCCGGTAAGAAGTCCGACTCGTCCAGTTCATCCGATGAGCCGGGTTCACCGTCTTCGTCTTCCCCGTCCGACCCCTCGGTGGGTGCGACGGTCACGCCGTCCCCGGGTGTGAGCGAGGGTGCCGGTTTCGGCGGAGCCTATGAGGGTGCGGATGCCCACAAGTACGACAAGTCGACCTTGCCCGACTCCGGTGCGACACAGGGGGGCGAGGATTCGGCCGGCTCCGACCCTGTGACCGACGACTCGGGCAATTCGTGGCAGACCGGCGCTTCTTGGAGTCTGGTCGACACCGGCGCCCTCGACAGTGGCGGACGTCACCGTGGCGGTAGTGCGGACGAAAGCGTGACAAACGGTCAGAACGACCGCTCCGCGGGCCGCCACGCCTCCCGTGACGCGGACGGCTACACCGTCCGCGAGAACGACACGCTCGCCTCCATCGCCGACTCCCTTGACGTCGACGGCGGATGGCGCGCGCTGTACGCCCAGAACAAGAAGATCGTCGGCGCCGACCCGAACCACATCGCCCCCGGTCAGACCCTGCACATCGGTTCCTGAGAGGGCGGCGGACGGGGGGAGTTGGCGCCCCATTTCAGGCGCTGATGTCCGTTTTGGTGAAAGTGTGGGATGAGTCTCAGAAGCCCTGATCGTCTTTGAAATTCCGCCGAACGCCTGTCTACGGTCAAGGCCGCTCGTCACCACGAGCCCCGGCATCGCAACGCCGAATCCTGCCAGCGGTTGCCCGGGAACAGTCGACGCGTCACGCGCCGTAGGCAGGAGCGGGGGACCCAAGGTAAGCGCCGGATCCGGCAGTTGATGCCGCGACCGGCTTGGGGTGGAGCCGCGCCTTCCGGAAGACGGGAGGGGCGGCCGGGCAACTCAACCGGCCCGAACCCGACAGCTCACCTCGTAGGCGTCGGTGAGGGGATCGATCCATGCTGTTTTCCGGCAAGGGCAAGCACCGTCTGCCGTCCAAGGCCGTTCGCGCCGTCACGCTCGCCGGTGTCGCCGGCGCCGTCGTCGCCGCCCCGCTGATGGCGGCCGGCAACGCATCCGCCGCCACCGCCACCGAGTGGGACAAGGTCGCCCAGTGCGAGTCCGGTGGCAACTGGTCCATCAACACCGGCAACGGCTACTACGGCGGTCTGCAGTTCTCCGCCTCCACCTGGGCCGCGTACGGCGGCTCGGCCTACGCCTCCCGCGCCGACCTGGCCTCCGAGCAGCAGCAGATCACTGTCGCCGAGAAGGTCCTCGCCGCCCAGGGCAAGGGCGCCTGGCCGGTCTGCGGCACGGGCCTGTCCAGCACCCCCTACGGCGGCTCCGCTGCCGCCGCCCCCGCGAAGCCGGCCCCCGCCAAGCCCGCCGCGCCGAGCACCACCACCCGCTCCACCGACCGGCAGGCCGCCTCCCGCTCGGCGGACCGCCCGGCCGCGAGCAAGACCGTCACCACCCCGACCGGCAAGAAGGTCAAGAAGGGTGACGGCGAGTACAAGGTGGTCAAGGGCGACACCCTCAGCACCATCGCCGAGAAGCACGGTGTCAAGGGTGGCTGGAAGAAGCTGTTCGACCTGAACAAGGGCATCGTCGAGGACGCCGACCTCATCTACCCGGGTCAGCAGCTGCACCTGAAGTGACACAAGGCTCCGGCCGCCCCCGTCCCCACGGACTCCCGTCCCGGCGCGTGTTCCCCCGTACGCGCCGGGACGGGGTTTTTCATGAACCCCCTTTGTTCCGTTCATAAACAATGGGTACCGTCTGACTGTCTCTCCCGTCCACGGGACGGTCGGTCGGTGGCCGACGCCCCTGGGACGGTTAGGCTCTAGTCGCAAGGCACACCAGCCCCGCACTTCCAGCGTCACATCCATGAAGGAGATGCTCGTGCCGTCCATCGACGTCGTCGTAGCCCGGGAAATCCTGGACTCCCGAGGCAACCCCACGGTCGAGGTCGAGGTCGGCCTCGACGACGGCAGCACGGGTCGTGCCGCCGTTCCGTCCGGCGCCTCCACCGGCGCCTTCGAGGCCATCGAGCTCCGCGACGGTGACCCCAACCGCTACCAGGGCAAGGGCGTCGAGAAGGCCGTCCTCGCCGTCATCGAGCAGATCGGCCCGGAGCTCGTCGGCTACGACGCCACCGAGCAGCGCCTGATCGACCAGGCCATGTTCGACCTGGACGCCACCGACAACAAGGGCTCCCTCGGCGCCAACGCCATCCTCGGCGTCTCCCTCGCCGTCGCCCACGCCGCCTCCGAGGCCAGCGACCTGCCGCTGTTCCGCTACCTGGGCGGCCCGAACGCGCACCTGCTGCCGGTGCCGATGATGAACATCCTCAACGGCGGTTCGCACGCGGACTCCAACGTCGACATCCAGGAGTTCATGATCGCCCCGATCGGCGCGGAGTCCTTCTCCGAGGCGCTGCGCTGGGGTGCCGAGGTCTACCACACCCTGAAGAAGGTCCTGAAGAGCAAGGGCCTGGCCACCGGCCTCGGCGACGAGGGCGGCTTCGCCCCGAACCTCGGCTCCAACCGCGAGGCCCTCGACCTCATCCTCGAGGCCGTCAAGCAGGCCGGCTACGTCCCCGGAGAGCAGATCGCGCTCGCGCTCGACGTCGCCGCGTCCGAGTTCTACAAGGACGGCAAGTACGAGTTCGAGGGCAAGTCCCGCTCGGCCGCCGAGATGACCGAGTACTACGAGGAGCTCGTGGCGGCCTACCCGCTCGTCTCCATCGAGGACCCGCTGTTCGAGGACGACTGGGCCGGCTGGAAGGTCCTCACCGACAAGCTCGGCGACAAGGTCCAGATCGTCGGCGACGACCTGTTCGTCACCAACCCGGAGCGCCTGGCCCGCGGCATCGAGGAGGGCACCGCCAACGCCCTGCTCGTGAAGGTGAACCAGATCGGCTCGCTCACCGAGACCCTGGACGCCGTCGAGCTGGCCCAGCGCAACGGCTTCAAGTGCATGATGTCCCACCGCTCCGGCGAGACCGAGGACGTCACCATCGCCGACCTGGCCGTCGCCACCAACTGCGGCCAGATCAAGACCGGCGCCCCGGCCCGCTCCGAGCGCGTCGCCAAGTACAACCAGCTGCTGCGCATCGAGGAGATCCTCGACGACGCCGCGGTGTACGCCGGCCGCAGCGCGTTCCCGCGCTTCAAGGGCTGAGAAGCCGCAGAGCCGAACGGCAACCCGGGCTAAGTCTCAGCCAGTCGTACGTACGTCCCCGTACGCGGTCCCGTACCGTGTCCGGGGACGTACGCACGTGAAAGGGGAGGCGGAGAGCCAGATGGCCGTGAAGAACGGGGACCGTTTCTCCACCACGACCAGGCTCAGACTGCTCGGGGAGCAGACGGCTGCCCGGGTCTACCGCTCCCAGACCAAGCGCCAGGCCCGCCGCTCCCGGCTCACCGGCCGCGCGGCCCTGCTCGCGCTGGTGCTGTGCTCGCTGGTCGTCGCGCTCGCCTATCCGATGCGGCAGTACGTCTCCCAGCGCGCGGAGATCGCCGACCTCCGGCGCCAGCAGGAGCAGGCGCGCGAGCGGGTCGAGCAGCTGCGCGACCTCAAGGCGCGATGGCAGGACGACGCCTACGCCGAGCAGCAGATCCGACGTCGGCTGCACTACGTGATGCCCGGCGAGACCGGGTACATCGTGATCGACCCGGGCGCGGCCAGACCCTCCCGCGCCGACCTCGGGGCCGCGCACCGGCCCTGGTACGCGAACGTCTGGGACGGCGTCGACAAGTCCGACGCCTCCGACCAGTGAACCGACAGAAAGACAGCTGAAGACAGTCATGGAAACGCCTCCGCCGCCCACCCCGCGTACCGAGCCGACCGACGCGGACGTCGAGGCCTTCAAGCAGCAGCTCGGGCGTCCGCCGCGCGGGCTGCGGGCGATCGCGCACCGGTGCCCGTGCGGGCAGCCGGATGTCGTGGAGACGGCTCCGCGGCTGCCGGACGGTACGCCCTTCCCGACGACGTACTACCTGACGTGCCCGCGCGCCGCCTCGGCGATCGGCACGCTGGAGGCGAACGGCGTCATGAAGGAGATGACGGAGCGGCTGGGGACCGACCCCGAGCTGGCCGCCGCGTACCGGGCCGCGCACGAGGACTACATCCGGCGCCGGGACGAGATCGAGGTCCTGGAGGGCTTCCCGAGCGCGGGCGGCATGCCGGACCGGGTGAAGTGCCTGCACGTCCTGGTGGGCCACTCGCTGGCGGCCGGACCGGGCGTGAACCCGCTCGGCGACGAGGCGATCGCCATGCTGCCGGAGTGGTGGCTCAAGGGGCCGTGTGTGCAGCCGCTCGTGGCGCCCGACCCCGCGGACGAGTACCCGGGCGAGGACGGCACGGTCACCGACCCCACCGAGGTGCGCGGCGGCCTCTTCGCCGAGCGGCCGCCGGTCGCCGACGGGTTCACCCGGGTCGCCGGCATCGACTGCGGCACGAACTCCATCCGGCTGCTCGTCGCCGACGTCAACCCGGCCACCGGCGAACTGCTGGAGCTGGACCGGCGCATGACGATCGTGCGGCTCGGCCAGGACGTGGACCGCACCGGCCGGCTGGCTCCCGAGGCGCTGGAGCGGACCTTCGCGGCGTGCCGCGAGTACGCGGACGTCATCCGCGAACTGGGCGGCGCGTCGGTGCGGTTCGTCGCCACGTCCGCCTCCCGGGACGCGGAGAACCGGGACGAGTTCGTGCGCGGTGTCGTAGGCATCCTCGGGGTCGAGCCCGAGGTGATCACCGGTGAGCAGGAGGCCGAGTACTCCTTCACCGGCGCCACCAAGGAGCTCACGGGCCGTGCGGACCTCGCCCGGCCCTACCTCGTCGTGGACATCGGCGGCGGTTCCACCGAGTTCGTCGTCGGCACCGGCCACGTGCGGGCCGCGCGGTCCGTGGACGTCGGCTGCGTCCGGATGACCGAGCGGCACCTGGTGCGCGACGGCAAGGTGAGCGACCCGCCCACGCAGGAGCAGATCGCCGCCATGCGCGCCGACATCGAGGCCGCCCTGGACCTCGCCGAGGAGACGGTCCCGCTGCGCGAGGCGCGCACCCTGGTGGGCCTCGCCGGCTCGGTCACCACCGTCTCCGCGATCGCCCAGGAGCTGCCCGAGTACGACTCCGAGCGCATCCACCACTCCCGCGTCTCGCGCGACCGCGTCCGCGAGATCACCGAGTGGCTGCTGCGCTCCACGCACGCCGAGCGTGCGGCGATCCCGTCCATGCACCCGGGCCGCGTCGACGTCATCGGTGCCGGCGCCCTCGTGCTGCTCGCGATCATGGAGCGGACCGGTGCCGAGGAGGTCGTCGTCAGCGAGCACGACATCCTCGACGGCATCGCGTGGGCGGTGGCGTAGCCCCCTTTTATTACCGACCAGTAGTCTCTGTCTGAGCAGGTCGGATAACGTCTGAGCGGAATCGAGGGGCCCCCTGGGGCCCCTCGGCGACGGTCGGCCGGAAAAGTTCGTGAAGTTCTTCACAAGGAATTCCGCCGCCGGGAGCGCGAAAAGGCTTCGATTGGCCCTTCCAAGGGCCCCTGGACCCTTTGAACGTGTTCAGATAGCGGGCGAAACGGGGCTTCGGAAGAGGGCGTTCGAGAGGTGTCGCGCGGTGCTCGCGAGCGCCGCGACTACTCAGAAGGGCAGCTCACGCGGCCTTGACACCGGGTCAGAACGGTCAGGGGTTCCCGTTCGGACGCATGACCTGCGTCACGTGGGTGGCGGAGGATAACACAGGGTCCCTCCAAGCTTGTGAAGGGGCGCACGAGCGACCCCCCTGGGGCGGGTGGATACTCGATGGCATGAGCACCACGGAGCGTCCCAGGATCCTCGTAGTAGGCGGTGGGTACGTAGGCCTGTACGCAGCTCGGCGCATTCTCAAGAAGATGCGCTACGGCGAGGCGACCGTCACGGTCGTCGACCCCCGGTCGTACATGACCTACCAGCCCTTCCTCCCCGAAGCCGCCGCCGGCAACATCTCCCCCCGGCACGTCGTCGTCCCGCTGCGACGCGTCCTGCCGAAGGCGGAGGTCCTCACCGGTCGGGTCACCACCATCGACCAGGACCGCAAGGTCGCCACGATCGCCCCCCTCGTGGGCGAGGCGTACGAGCTGCCCTTCGACTACCTGGTCATCGCGATGGGCGCGGTCTCCCGCACCTTCCCGATCCCCGGCCTCGCCGAGCAGGGCATCGGCATGAAGGGCATCGAGGAGTCCATCGGCCTGCGCAACCACGTCCTCGAGCAGCTGGACAAGGCCGACTCGACGACCGACGAGGAGATCCGCCGCAAGGCGCTCACCTTCGTCTTCATCGGCGGCGGCTTCGCGGGTGCGGAGACCATCGGTGAGGTCGAGGACATGGCCCGCGACGCGGCCAAGTACTACAAGAACGTGTCCCGCGAGGACATGCGGTTCGTCCTCGTCGACGCCGCCGACAAGATCCTTCCCGAGGTCGGTCCCAAGCTCGGCCAGTACGGCAAGGAGCACCTGGAGAGCCGCGGCGTGGAGATCTACCTCTCCACCTCCATGGACTCCTGCGTCGACGGTCACGTCGTGCTGAAGAACGGCCTCGAGGTCGACTCCAACACGATCGTCTGGACGGCGGGCGTCAAGCCCAACCCGGCCCTGTCCCGCTTCGGCCTCCCGCTGGGTCCGCGCGGCCACGTCGACTGCGCGCCCACCCTCCAGGTCCAGGGCACGGACTACATCTGGGCCGCCGGCGACAACGCCCAGGTGCCGGACATCGCCGCCCGCAAGGCCGGCGTCGAGAACGCCTGGTGCCCGCCGAACGCCCAGCACGCGCTGCGCCAGGCCAAGGTCCTCGGCGACAACGTGATCTCCGGCATGCGGGGCTTCCCGCAGAAGGAGTACGAGCACGCCAACAAGGGTGCCGTCGCCGGTCTCGGCCTGCACAAGGGCGTGGCGATGATCGTCATGGGCAAGGTGAAGATCAAGGTCAAGGGCCGCCTCGCCTGGTACATGCACCGTGGCTACCACGGCATGGCGATGCCGACCTGGAACCGCAAGATCCGCGTCTTCGCCGACTGGACCCTCGGCATGTTCCTCAAGCGCGAGGTCGTCTCCCTCGGCGCCATGGAGAACCCCCGCGAGGAGTTCTACGAGGCTGCCAAGCCGGCGCCCGTCGCCGCCGCGAAGACCGGGGAAAAGGCCAAGGCTTCCTGACCTCGGCCGCTTGACCTCCGGTCTGCACCCTCCGACCTCCGGTCTGCACCCTCCGACCTCCGGTCGGCGAACCACCTGAAGGACCTCCCGCTATCCGTGGTGCGGGGGGTCCTTCGGCGTTCCCGCGCATCCTCGCCGTGGTGCCGCACCGTTCGGCACCGGCGGGGTTCACCGGCGTGGCTGATCGCCGTCGTGGCGGAAAAAGGTGCCCTGTAACTCATTTGCGGGACTGCGCCGGAGCCTCGGCGGTGTTTACGTGGTAACCGGCATCCGGGATCGTCGTCTTGGAGGTGTGCGCCATGGCCGACGCCGCGTCGCGGCTCGTGAGTGTTGCGGAGCAGTTGCTGGGAGCGCGACTCCCGGTGCGGATCCGGGCCTGGGACGGTTCCCAGGCCGGCCCACCGGAGGCGCCCGTGCTCGTCGTGCGCAACCGACGGGCCCTGCGCCGTATGTTGTTCAAACCGGGGGAGCTGGGCCTGGCCCGGGCCTGGGTCTCCGGAGACCTGGACATCGAGGGCGACCTGTACACGGTGCTCGACGCCATAGCGGCTCTGGTCTGGGAGCGCGACGGCGACTCCCGTACCCTCGCCCAGGCGCTGCGCGACCCCGACGTACGGGCCGGCGCACGCGAGCTGCTCAGGCTCGCGGGCCCGCCGATCCCGCCCGCGCCGCCGCGCGAGGAGGTCCGCCGGCCCGGCCATCTGCACACGCGCCGCAGTGACCGGCAGGCCATCAGCCACCACTACGACGTCGGCAACGACTTCTACGAGATCGTCCTCGGCCCGTCGATGGTGTACTCGTGCGCGTACTGGGGGGCCGCCGACGAGGAGGACACGCTGGAGTCCGCCCAGCGCGACAAGCTCGAACTCGTCTGCGCCAAGCTCGGCCTGACGGAGGGGATGCGGCTCCTGGACGTCGGCTGCGGCTGGGGCTCGATGGCCATCCACGCGGCCCGCGAGCACGGCGTGCACGTGGTCGGGGTGACCCTGTCCCAGGAGCAGGCCGCGTACGCCCGTAAGCGGGTCGCGGACGAGGGTCTGACCGACCGGGTGGAGATCAGGGTCCAGGACTACCGGGACGTCGCGGACGGCCCCTACGACGCGATCTCCTCCATCGGCATGGCCGAACACGTCGGCGCCGAGCGTTACCTGGAGTACGCGAGCCATCTGTACGCCCTGCTGAAGCCCGGCGGCCGGCTGCTCAACCACCAGATCGCGCGCCGCCCGCAGCGCGACGAAGCGGCGTACGAGGCGGACGAGTTCATCGACGCCTACGTCTTCCCCGACGGCGAGCTCGCCCCGGTCGGCACCACGGTCACCCAACTGGAGCGCGCCGGCTTCGAGGTGCGGGACGTGGAGTCGATCCGCGAGCACTACGCCCGCACCCTGCGCCGGTGGGTCGCCAACCTGGAGGCCGACTGGGACCGCGCGGTCCGTCTCACCGGCCCGGGCCGCGCCCGCGTCTGGCGGCTGTACATGGCGGCCTGCGCGCTCGCCTTCGAGCGCAACCGCATCGGCGTCAACCAGGTCCTGGCCGTCCGCACCCCGGAGTCCGGCGCCTCCGGCCTCCCGCTGCGCACCCGCACCTGGAACAGCTGACGACACGAGAACCGGGGCCCCGTTCCGCGTACGGAACGGGGCCCCGGGGCGTGCGGCCGCCGTACGGCTACTCGGCCTTGATCGCCGCCAGCATGTTCAGCCGGGCCGCGCGCCGGGCCGGCCACAGCGCGGCCAGGACGCCGACCACCGCCGCCAGCAGCAGGAAGACGGCCATCCGGTCCCAGGGCAGGACCAGTTCGTAGGTCGCCAGCTTCGTGCCCAGCAGCTCACCGGCCGCCCAGCCGAAGAACACGCCCAGACCGATGCCGAGCACGCCGCCGAACAGGGAGATCACCAGGGACTCCAGGCGCACCATCCGCTTGACCGCCCGGCGGTCCAGTCCGATCGCGCGGAGCATGCCGATCTCCTGGGAGCGCTCGAACACCGACATGGCCAGGGTGTTGATGACCCCGAGGACCGCGACGATGACCGCCATGCCGAGCAGGCCGTAGACCATGTTCAGGATCATGGTGAACATCTTCGCGATGTCGTTGGAGATGTCCTTCTTGTCCTGGACCTGGATCGCCGGGTTGAGGCCGAGGGTCTTCTCCAGGGAGTCCTTGGCGGAGGCCGAGGCGCCGTGCGCCGTCCTGACCATGACCTGCATGTCGGTCGGGTCGGTCAGATGGGGGGTGAGGACCTTGTTGTCGAGCATGATCCCGTTGAGCATGTCGTTGCCCTCGTAGACCCCGGCGACGGTCAGCTTCTTCGCCTTGCCGTCCTCGAAGTGGACGGTGAAGTCCGAACCGGCCCGCCAGCCGTGCTCCTTGGCCCGGTCCTTGTCCACGACCACCTTCGCGCCGCCGACCTCGAAGGCGCCGTCGTCCACCTTCAGGTCCGTCAGCCTGCCGATGGACGAGCCGTCGACGCCGGTCAGGAACTCGGTCTTGCCGTCGATGCGCGAGGGGCCGTTGCGCAGGGGGCTGCTGGCGGTGACGCCGTCGGCGGTCGCGAGCTTCTTCGCGACGTCCGGGGAGAGCGGGCTGCGGTTGGCCATCGACACCACGTAGTCCGCCCGGATCGCGGAGCTCGCCATCTTGTCGATCGCCGTCTGCAGGCTGCCCGCCATCACGGTCATGCCGGTGATCAGGGTCAGACCGATCATCAGCGCCGAGGCCGTGGCCGCCGTACGGCGCGGGTTGCGCACCGAGTTCTGACGGGCCAGCCTGCCCGAGACACCGAACACGCGCAGCACCGGGGCGGCGGCCGCGATCAGCGGGCGGGACAGCAGCGGCGTCAGGATGAACACGCCGATGATCAGCAGGACGGCGCCCAGGCCCATCGGGCCCTGCGCGGAGTCGGTGTCCATCGTCGTGGCCGACAGGACCACCGCGACACCGGCCGCCGAGAACAGCGCGCCCAAAGTGTTCCGCAGCACCAGCGACTTGGTCGTGGCCTTGGCGTGCACGCTGCTCATCGCCGCCACCGGCGGGATCTTCGCGGCCCGGCGGCCCGGCAGCCACGCGGCCAGCACGGTGATGACGATGCCGACGGCGAGCGCGGCCACCACGGTGCCCGGCGTGATCACCAGCGGCCCGTCCGGCACGCTCGCGCCGAAGGAGCCCAGCAGGGCGCGCAGTCCGGCACCGATGCCGATGCCGGCGGCCAGGCCGGTCACACCGGCGACCGTGCCGACCACGAACGCCTCGATCAGCACCGAGCGGGTGACCTGCCGGCGGGACGCGCCGACCGCCCGGAGCAGGGCCAGCTCCCGGGTGCGCTGGGCGACCAGCATGGTGAAGGTGTTGGCGATGATGAACGTGCCGACGAACAGGGCGATGCCGGCGAACACCAGCAGGGCCTGCCGCAGTCCGCTCATGCCGTCGGAGATGGCCTGGGCCTGGTCGTCGGCGAGCTTCTTGCCGGTGGTGGTCTTCACCAGGTGGGACGGCAGCGCCGTGTCCAGCCCGGACTTGAGCGCGGCCTGGCTGGTTCCGGCCGCCGCCTTCACGTCGATCTCGTCGTACGTGCCCTTCTTGCCGAACAGGGCCTGCGCGGTCGGGGTGTCGAACAGGGCGAGGCTGCCGCCGGCGGCGACGTTGCCGTCGTCGGTGGTGAAGATGCCGCTGACGGTCGGGGTGAGGACCGGGCCGTCGACGGAGACGCGCACGGTGTCGCCGACCTTGTAGCCGGCGCGCTTCGCGGTCTTGGAGTCGATCAGCAGCTCGCCCCTGCCGCTCGGCGCGTGGCCGGAGACCAGCGGGTACCGGGCGTCCTTCGTGCCCCAGTAGTTGCCGCCCTGGGACTGCCAGCCGCCGCCGATCAGCTTGCCGTCCTTGTCGGCGATGGCGGTGAAGCCGGTGACGACACCGGTGGCGGAGGCGGCGCCCGGGACCTTCGCGGCCTTGTCGAGCAGCGCCTGGGTCAGCTCGGGCGTCCTGCCGACCTGGTCGCCCCTGGAGTCCTGGAACTTGGGCTGTACGGCGACGTCGACCTGGTCGAAGCCCTTGGCGGAGCTGTTCTGGTAGGCGTCGGAGAGGGTGTTGGTGAAGACGAGCGTCCCGGACACGAAGGCCACGCCGAGCATGACGGCGAGCACGGTCATCAGGAGCCGGGCCTTGTGCGCGAGGATGTTGCGCAGGGCGGTGCGGAACATCAGCTGGTACGGCCCTTCGCGTCGAACTGCTTCATGAGGTCGAGGACCGAGTCGGCGGTGGGGCCGTGGATCTCGTCGACGATCCGGCCGTCGGCCAGGAAGACCACGCGGTCCGCGTAGGCGGCGGCGACCGGGTCGTGGGTCACCATGACCACCGTCTGGCCCAGCTCGCGCACGGAGTTGCGCAGGAAGCCCAGCACCTCGGCGCCGGAGCGGGAGTCGAGGTTTCCGGTCGGCTCGTCACCGAAGATGATCTCCGGCCGGGACGCGAGGGCGCGGGCGACCGCGACGCGCTGCTGCTGGCCGCCGGAGAGCTGCGCGGGCCGGTGCGAGAGCCGCCCGGACAGTCCCACCATCTCGATGACCCGGTCCAGCCACGCCTTGTCGGGCTTGCGGCTCGCGATGTCCATCGGGAGGGTGATGTTCTCCAGGGCCGTCAGTGTCGGCAGCAGGTTGAACGCCTGGAAGATGAAGCCGATCTTGTCCCGGCGCAGCCTGGTGAGCTGCTTGTCCTTCAGGGAACCCAGCTCGGTCTCGCCGATCCGCACGGACCCGGAGGAGAAGGTGTCCAGGCCGGCCACGCAGTGCATCAGCGTGGACTTGCCGGAACCCGACGGGCCCATGATCGCGGTGAACTCGGCCTGCCGGAAGTCGACGGAGACCCGGTCCAGCGCGACCACACGGGTCTCGCCCTGCCCGTAGATCTTCGACAGCTCCGTGGCGCGTGCGGCCACGGCCGTGGTCCGGCCGGCGGTGGGTGTGATGGTCACGGGGCGGTGCTCCTGTCGGGACGACGTCTCTTCGTGGGGACAGATCCATCGTCCCGGCAGCAAAAGGCCGTGTAGTCAGTCGCTGCGCCGGTTCCGGGGGGCGACTCGGGTCGGACGGGGCGGGCCGGTGTCATACCTGGGGAGGACGAGCACCCCTGACAGCCGGCACCGCCCAGAACCGGTGGACCGCCCTCGTTCGGTAGGTGAAATTCCGTCATTCCGCGTACGCACGCAACGGCGTCCCGTCACGCTATTGGCAAGTGCGTATGGCGCGTACCGTGGTCTGATGCACCCTCAGACATCAATAAAATAAGACAACATCGGCCCGTCTCCCCGGCTGTTCGGGGGATGTACCCCGATAGGCTCGGGACCTCGAGAGCGGTGCCCATGGCCTGCCCGGATGGTGGAATGCAGACACGGCGAGCTTAAACCTCGCTGCCCCTTCGCGGGCGTGCCGGTTCAAGTCCGGCTCCGGGCACTACCCCCTGCGGCGCGGCGGTGTTCAGCTGCTGCTACCACGTCACGGGCAGCTCCAGCGGGAAGCGTCTGATCGTCTTCGTGTCCCACTCCAGTTCCTTCTCCGGCACCGCGAGCCGGATCCCGGGGAACCGCTCCAGGAGCCGTCCGATGGCCACTTCGAGCTCCGCCATCGCCATCGGAACCGCGATGCACCGGTGTCCGCCCCAGCCGAAGGTCATGTGCGGAGCGCTGGGCCGGTCGAAGTCGATGGTGTCCGGGTCCGGGTAGCGCTCCGGGTCACGGTTGGCCGTCAGGTACGACACGTGCACGTAGTCGCCCTTCCGGATGCGGGCGCCGTCCAGTTCCAGGTCCTCGAGCGCCACCCGGGGGATGCCGACCCCCTTGCGGAACGGGATGCAGCGCAGCAGCTCGTGCAGGACGTCGGTGAGGGACTCGGGCCTGCGCCGGAGCTCCTTCATCAGCTCCGCACGGGTGAGGAGCAGATAGACGATGTTGCTGATCTGACAGGTCGCGGTGTCCTGGCCGCTGAGGGCCAGCATCAGTGCCATGACCGCCACCTCCCGGTCGTCGAGCCGTTCCTTCCCGTCCCGTGCCGCGGCCATCGCGCTGATGAGGTCCGGGCCGGGTGTGACGCGGCGCTGCTTGACGAGTGTGCCGAAGTAGGCCGTCAGATCGACCTTGGCCTGTGCGGCCGCCTCCTTGTTGCCGGCGCCGACGACGAGGAGGCGCTGCACCGCCTCCTGGATGCGCTGCCAGTCCTCCGCCTCGACGCCGAGGAGGTCCAGGATGGTGTGCCGGGGGAGAGGGTCGGAGAGGTGACGGACCAGATCGGCCGGCGGCCCCTGCCGCTCCATGTCGTCCAGCAGGCGGTCCGCGAGCCGGAGGATCCGGGGCCGCATCTCCTCGACGTGCTGCTGGGTGAAGGCCTGCGAGGCGAGGTGGCGGACGCGGTTGCTGAGCGGCGGGTCCATCACGTTGACCGACTCGGGCGAGACGATGGGCTCCGCCGTCATCCGCGGATAGTCCTGGCCGACGATGCCCGCCCGGCTCAGGCGGTTGTCGGTGGTCACCCGTTTGACGGCGTCGAAGCCGGTGATCAGCCAGGCGTCCGCATCGCCGTAGGGAAGGCGGATCCGGGCAGGGGAGTCGCGGAGCATCAGGTCCGCGAGCGCGGGGTCGAACTCCAGGGCCTCGCTGTAGTCGAACGGGCAGGTGATGGGCGCGTCGTCCGCAGTCATCGGATGGTTCCTCCCGGCATGGGTGTGACGGCGGTGGTGACCACGGCCCCGCGCATCGCCCGGGGTGAACGCGACGGCATCGCCGACGGCCCGGAGGTGGACGAAGGACAGGCGCGGCTCGTCCGTCAAGGTTGAGATGGCTGACGCGATCGAAACACGGGACTCCCCCGGGCGCGCGACCACGCACCATCACCGACCGCCGGGTGGGCTAACCGTCTGCCCCTACCGGGTCGCGTGTCGTCCTGGAGCGCCGCGACCGCGCCTTCGCCGAGCGGCGCCGGCGCGCCGGGATCCTGGAACGGGGCACGGCGGACGTGCTGCGCGCGGCCGGTGCCGGGGAGCGGAGGAACGAGGGTCCTCGAACCGTTGGAGGGAGGGCCCGCGCGGGCGGGAACAAGGCATGCGCGTAGCGTGTTGCGCAGCACAGCGAGGGAAAGATCCTTCCCAAGTACTACGGACGACCCTTTGCCAATCCATTACTCTTGAGCCAAGGCTGCGCACGGCAGCCATGGAGGAGTGAAATGAGGAGCAGTAACCCGGTCTTCTCGCGACGGGGGTTCAGCCGCGACAACGGCTACGCCGGCTTCAACACCGCCGCGCAGGCCGGGTCCGCGCAGGGCAACCCGTACGCGCAGAACCCCTACGCCCAGAACCCGTACGCCCAGCAGGACCTTCAGCAGGGCGCCCCGCCGCAGGCCCCGGCCACCACCGAGCGGATGACGATGGACGACGTCGTCATGCGCTCGGCCTTCACGCTCGGCACGGTCGCCGTCGGCGCCGCCCTCGCCTGGGTGCTGCTGCCGGTCTCGACGACCAGCTACGGCCTGGCCTTCGGCTCCGCGATCATCGCGATGATCCTGGCGCTGGTGCAGAGCTTCAAGCGCACCCCGTCGCCCGCGCTGATCCTCGGCTACGCCGCCTTCGAGGGTGTCTTCCTCGGCGTCATCAGCGAGATGTACAACAGCCGTTGGAGCGGCGCCCCCTTCCAGGCGGTGCTCGGCACCATGGCGGTCACCGCGGCCACCCTGCTGGTCTACAAGGCCGGCTGGATCCGCGTCACGGCCCGCTACGCCCGCATCGGCATGGCCATCGCCATGGCCTTCGTGCTGGTCATGGTGGTCAACCTGCTGCTGGTCGCGTTCGGTGTCGCCGAGGACGGCGGCCTGCGCAGCTTCGGTCCGCTCGGCGCGATCGTCGGCATCATCGCCATCGTGCTCGGCGCGTTCTTCCTGACGCTCGACTTCAAGCAGATCGAGGACGGCATCGCCTACGGCGCCCCGCGAAACGAGTCCTGGCTCGCCGCGTTCGGCCTCACCCTGACCCTGGTGTGGATCTACGTCGAGATGCTGCGCCTGGTGGCGATCTTCAGCAACAACGACTAGCGGACCCATCTCGTGCGAAGGGCCCCCGGGTTCACCCGGGGGCCCTTCGGCATAGGTGTACGGCGGCGTCAGAGCAGCTTGCGCGCGGCCCTCCTCAGGTCGTACTCATGGATGATCGCCTTGGCGTGGCCGTACGCAAGGTCGTACTCGTGCCGGAGCCAGCTGACCTTCTCCTCGAAGCGGAAGAGCGACGGGCCTTCTTCGACGGTGCGCAACCAGTCGGAGACTTCACGACCGGTGCAGTGCGGGATGCGGGCGAGCATGTTGCGATGGGTCTCTTCGGAGAAGACTTGGGACATCGGCGCCTCCGAACGCAAAGGGGATGTAAGCCGGTCCTTCACGTCACGGTGCCTGAGCGTTCGCCTCTTGGCAACAGTGCGGGGCGTTACGCTCGGCGCGTGGTTGATACGACGCCTCTGATCCAAGCAGTGGAACACTTCGCCGACCGGTTGCGGGCGGCGCCGCAGAGTCGCCTGCAACGCAGTGCCGCCGCGGAGGCTCTCGCCGCGGCGCGGGAGCTTTCCAGGCGGGCCCAGCTGTTGGAAGAACCCGACGGTGAGCCCCGGGAGATGCCGGATGCGGGGATGTTCGCGGTGGCCGACCAGATCACCGTGGCCGGGAACGACTTGGCGGTGGTGCTGGAGAGCGAGGAGCAGGTGGCCGAGGCGGTGAGGCTGGTGGAGGAGGCGCGCAAGAAGGCGGGGGTCTGACGGCGTTCACGGGTGCGGGTCGTGGCCGTCGGCTTCACAGGGACGCGATGACCCGGTCCGCCAGGATGTAGAGCGTGTCCTCGCCGCAGGCGAAGGTGAGCGTGTAGCCGCCGGAGACGACGGAGCCCCCGAGAAGGTACGGGGTCTCGCCCTCGCGCAGGGCCGCGGCCAGCCGTTCCGCGGTTTCGCGGTGGCCCGGAGTCATGCACAGGGTGGTGCCGTCGGCGAAGACGTAGACGTCGAGGGTGCCGAGCGGGCCGGGACGGACGTCGGCGAGCTCGATCCGGTCGGCGGAGAGCTGCTCCAGGGTGGTCACGGTGCGCTCGTGGTCGTCGACGACCGGCGACTGCACCGGGACGAAGTCGGGGTGCGAGGGGTGGCGGCGGCGGGCCGCGGCCAGTTCCGGGGATTCCCCGGCGAACTCGTCGGCCTCGGTGGCCGGCTCGGCGACCGGCTCCAGCGAGTCCAGGCCCACGAAGTCGGCCTGCCGGGGAAGGAACGGGTCGGCGTCGCCCAGGCCCAGCAGGGAGGGTGCGTCGGAGACGTCACGGGTCTCCTGCGCGGCCCAGAACGCGCGGGCCTCGGCCAGCTCCCGCTCGCGCTCCTCGGCCAGCGCCTCGGCCACGGCCGCGCGTATCTCCTCCGTGTCGGCGGTGGTCCGGGCGGCCGGCACCGGGGCGCGCACGGAGGCCGCCTGGTTCTCGGCGAGCTGGGTGTGCAGCTCGGCGATCTGGCGGCGCAGCTTCAGCACGGTGCGCAGGACGGCGACGCCCACGGCGCCGGTGGCGGCCGTGGTGAGCAGCAGGGCGATCGGCATGGCGCTCACTGACGTACTCCCAGGTTCAAAGTCGACCCCCGACTTCCTACATCAGCTTGAGGTGCTGCCTCACCATCTGTCAGTGCGTAACATCACGAAACGGACAGGACTTTGGGTCCGTGGTTCCGCCGGGCACCGCGTTGACCTGTGCTGACCTGCGGCGATATGCCCTGTGGGGGAGATAGGTCACATCCTGGGGGAGATTGGATCACAGAACGGCCCGCAACCCGGGCGTTTTCCGGGTTCCGGGCCGTTCTCTGACGTAGGGTGCTCCGTCGGCTACCGACGGTGCGTCCGGGTCAGCTGAGGCGCTCGATGACCATCGCCATGCCCTGGCCGCCGCCGACGCACATGGTCTCCAGGCCGAACTGCTTGTCGTGGAACTGCAGCGAGTTGATGAGCGTGCCGGTGATCCGGGCGCCGGTCATGCCGAAGGGGTGGCCGACGGCGATGGCGCCGCCGTTGACGTTCAGCTTGTCGAGGTCGATGCCGAGGTCGCGGTAGGAGGGGATCACCTGGGCCGCGAAGGCCTCGTTGATCTCGACCAGGTCGATGTCGTCGACGGTGAGGCCGGCGCGGCGCAGGGCCTGCTTCGACGCCTCCACCGGGCCGAGGCCCATGATCTCGGGGGAGAGGCCGGAGACGCCGGTCGACACGATGCGGGCGAGCGGGGTCAGACCCAGCTCGCGGGCCTTGGTGTCGGACATGATCACGAGCGCGGCGGCGCCGTCGTTGAGCGGGCAGCAGTTGCCGGCGGTGACCATGCCGTCCGGGCGGAAGACCGGCTTGAGGCCGGAGACGCCCTCCAGCGTGACGCCGGCGCGCGGGCCGTCGTCCTTGCCGACCACCGTGCCGTCGGGGAGCGTGACCGGGGTGATCTCGCGCTCCCAGAAGCCGTTCTTGATGGCTTCCTCGGCGAGGTTCTGCGAGCGGACGCCGAACTCGTCCATCTCCTGGCGGGTGACGCCCTTCCAGCGGGCGAGGTTCTCCGCGGTCTGACCCATCGCTATGTAGGCGTCGGGCACGAGGCCGTCCTCGCGCGGGTCGTGCCAGGTGGTGCCCTCCTGTGCCGCGACGGCGGCGGTGCGGGCCTCGGCCTCGGCGAAGAACGGGTTGTGCGTGTCCGGAAGGCTGTCGGAGTTGCCCTTCACGAACCGCGACACCATCTCGACACCGGCCGAGATGAAGACGTCGCCCTCGCCGGCCTTGATGGCGTGCAGGGCCATGCGGGAGGTCTGCAGCGAGGAGGAGCAGTAGCGGGTGATCGTGCAGCCCGGCAGGTGGTCCATGCCCATCTGCACGGCGACGATCCGGCCGAGGTTGTTGCCCTGCTCGCCGCCGGGGAGGCCACAGCCGAGCATCAGGTCGTCGATGTCCTTCGGGTCCAGTTCGGGGACCTTGGCGAGGGCGGCCTGGATGATCGTGGCGGTGAGGTCGTCGGGGCGCAGTTCCTTGAGCGAGCCCTTGAAGGCACGGCCGATGGGGGAGCGGGCGGTCGAGACGATGACGGCTTCGGGCATCACGGCTCCAGTTCGAAGGGCGCGGCGCGCAGTGCCCCGTCGGGGCGGCGGTCGGGTGACGGGCGGGCCGACGGAAGAAGGTAGGCCTGAGGGGAAGTTACCTTCACGTAAGGCCCGGGTCACCGGTGTGGCGGTGTGACACAGACCGCACTTGTCTAAGCGCTTGCTTTGGTCTTCGACGGTTTGGCCGAAGGGGTGCGGGTGGGCAGGGGTGGCCGCCCCAGGAGGCCCGCCCCTGGACCCCGCTTTCCCACCCTCCCACCTGTCCCGGTAGGTCGAGAAGGCACCGTCACATCGACGGGGTTGCCGGTTCGGCTTCGGGGACGCGGCGGCGGCGCCTGCGCTTCAGCAGGGCCCAGGGGCCGCGAGGGCCCGTCGGCATGGCGGCGGTGACCTCCGTGCCCGCCTCGGAGGCGGCCTCCGCGGCCGCGCGGGCCACCGGCAGGAACCCCTCGCGACGGGAGACGTCCGGCCGCTCCTCCTCCGCCGGCCACAGTCCCAGCGCGGCGCAGACGGTCGGCAGGACCGCCATCGCCGCGGTGGCGTACCCCTCCGCCGAGGGGTGGTAGTTGTCCGGCCCGAACAGCTCCCGCGGGTTCGCCTCGAACTCGGGGCCCAGCAGGTCGCCGAGCGACACGGTCCGGCCCCCCTGCGCCACCGCCCCGATCGTCTGCGCCGCGGCCAGCTGCCGCGAGGCCCGGCGCGCCAGCCAGCGCAGCGGCTGCTGCACGGGCTCGATGGTGCCGAGGTCGGGACACGTGCCGACGACGACCTCCGCGCCGGCCGTGCGCAGCCGTCGTACCGCCGCCGACAGGTGCCGTACCGAGCGGGTCGGCGGCATCCGGTGCGTCACGTCGTTCGCGCCGATCATGATCACGCAGATGTCGGGGACCGGCAGGGAGGCGGACAGGACCAGCGCGACCTGGCGGTCCAGGTCGTCCGACTGGGCACCGGGAAGGGCCACGTTCCGCAGCTCGACCGGCCGCTCCGCCACCGCCGAAAGCCCCGACGCCAGCAGCGCCGCCGGCGTCTGGCCCGCGCGGTGCACGCCCTGGCCCGCCGCCGTGGAGTCGCCGAGCATGGCCATCCGCAGGGGCGGCTCACCGGGGACGGTGTAGGCCTGCCCGTACATGCCCTCGGCCACGGGCACCCGGCCACCGCGGTTCCCGTTGTTCACGGCGCGACGGGCCAGCCGCACCTCCGCCAGCACCAGCCCGACGGCCGCCGCACCGATCAGGCCGACCCCGCCACCGCCGTACGCCGCTCCGGCCGCGATGCGCCGGGCCACACGCGCCCTCGACATGTTCGTCATGCGTCGCCGCCACCTCCTCGTAGCCGTACATCCACTCCTTGCCCCGTACAGCCCGTTCGCCAATCTCAACGGGGAGTGAACGCCCTCCGCACGTCACCCGGGGGCCTTAGGCTGGCCGCACCACTACAACCACTGTTTTGTGCAAGCAACCGGAGACAACGGTGCAATTCCACGACTCGATGATCAGCCTCGTCGGCAACACCCCGCTGCTGAGGCTCAACAACGTGACCAAGGGCATCCAGGCCACCGTCCTGGCGAAGGTCGAGTACTTCAACCCGGGCGGATCCGTGAAGGACCGCATCGCCCTGCGCATGATCGAGGCCGCCGAGGAGAGCGGGGAGCTGAAGCCCGGCGGCACGATCGTCGAGCCGACCAGTGGGAACACCGGTGTGGGACTTGCCATCGTGGCCCAGCAGAAGGGCTACAAGTGCATCTTCGTGTGCCCCGACAAGGTGAGCACCGACAAGATCAACGTGCTGCGGGCGTACGGCGCGGAGGTCGTCGTCTGCCCGACGGCGGTCGACCCGGAGCACCCGGACTCCTACTACAACGTCTCCGACCGGCTCGTCCGTGAGACCCCGGGCGCCTGGAAGCCGGACCAGTACTCCAACCCCAACAACCCGCTCTCCCACTACCACTCGACCGGCCCCGAGCTGTGGGAGCAGACCGAGGGGAAGATCACCCACTTCGTGGCCGGCGTCGGCACCGGCGGCACCATCTCCGGCACCGGCCGCTACCTGAAGGACGCCAGCGACGGCCGGGTCAAGGTCATCGGCGCCGACCCGGAGGGCTCCGTCTACTCCGGCGGCTCCGGGCGCCCGTACCTGATCGAGGGCGTCGGCGAGGACTTCTGGCCGACCGCCTACGACCGCACCGTCGCCGACGAGATCGTCGCCGTGTCCGACAAGGACGCCTTCCAGATGACCCGCCGCCTCGCCAAGGAGGAGGGCCTGCTCGTCGGCGGCTCCTGCGGCATGGCCGTCGTCGCCGCGCTGCGCGTCGCCGAGCGGCTCGGCCCGGACGACGTCGTGGTCGTCCTGCTCCCGGACAGCGGCCGCGGCTACCTCAGCAAGATCTTCAACGACGAGTGGATGGCCGACTACGGCTTCCTCGAGGACGAGGGCCCCAGCGCCCGCGTCGCCGACGTGCTCAGCGACAAGGCGGGCGCCACGATCCCGTCCCTGGTGCACATGCACCCGGAGGAGACCGTCGGCCAGGCCATCGAGGTGCTGCGCGAGTACGGCGTCTCGCAGATGCCGGTCGTCAAGCCCGGCGCCGGTCACCCGGACGTGATGGCCGCCGAGGTCGTCGGGTCGGTCGTGGAGCGCGAACTGCTGGACGCCCTGTTCTCCAAGCGGGCCTCGCTGGAGGACCCCCTGGAGAAGCACATGTCGGCCCCGCTGCCGCAGGTCGGCTCCGGTGAGTCGGTCGGCGACCTGATGCAGGTGCTGGGCTCGGCGGACGCGGCGATCGTCCTGGTCGAGGGCAAGCCGACCGGTGTGGTCAGCCGGCAGGACCTGCTGGCCTTCCTGGCCAAGGGCGGAAAGCAGTAGCGAACGCGCGGTGAACGGACCGTGGCGGCGGCGAACGTGCGGTGACCGCGGTCGTTCGCACCGTCGCGGAAGCGGTACGAGCGCGTCACGTGCGCGCAGCACCGGCTTAACACGGGTCCGGCACATTGGTGGGTGTCGGCAGAGGCGGTGGAGGTATCTCCCAGGCGTTGAGCACTGGGGAGGCTCCCCGACCCGCCGGCGCCGAACGGCGCCAAGGACCTCCGGAGCGGCTCCCGGACCTCCATGGACGCCATGGACGCGCAAGCCCGGTCCTGACCCGGCCCGCGTCCTTCGCGGGGACCGCCGTCGTCCCGCCCCCCGGCAACGGGGGTGCGGCGGTCCCCGCGACAGTCTTTGCGGCTGAACCGCCGCCGCTCTCGCGGAGGTGGTGGCGCGCCGTCGTGGTTGCTCCATTGACGGTTGCGGTCGTGGTCGTTCTCGACCACCCGGCAAGCGGAGCCGCTCAGTCTTTCTCGGCCGACCTGCCAGACAGCAGTTCCGGGTGGAGGCGGACGGCCTGGGTCGCGTTCACGCCGACGATGCCGATCCAGGCGGCGATGATCCCGGACAGCCCCGCGAGGGCGCCGGCGATGGCGGACAGCGGGATGGCCAGCACGAGGGTGAGCAGGGCGAATCCGTAGCGTTCGCCCCAGGAGTCGGCCGGCTGCGAGCGCCGGCCGCGCGCGACCGCCATCTGCTGCTCGGCCAGGTGCCGCCGCACCCGGCGGTCGACCGTGTCGTCGATGCGCTGCTCGACCTTCTCCAGGAAGGAGTCGACCAGCGCTGAGTCGTACTCCTCGCCCAGTTCCCTGCGGGCCCGCACGGTGGCGTCGAGGTCCTTCCCGATGTCGACGTGGTCGACACGGTCGGCGTGCGGGGCGGGGCCGGCGTGCTGCGGGTCGCTTGCGCTCATGTGCCTCACCCTAGGGAGCGCTCACGCCCGCCGCACTGGGGACAACCCCCCTGTCCGCGCTGGGGCCGGCAGGAAGGTCATCGGGCCTGAGGCACCTCTTCCTGAGCGGCGCCCGGAGCGTGCTCCGCCGACTCCGGCAGATGCGCCGTGTTCCGCCGTGCGACCAGCCAGTACAGCAGCGCCGGCACGACCAGGCCGACGATCCAGGAGACGTCCGCGCCGCCCAGCGGCTCGACCAGCGGGCCGGTGTAGAAGCTTGTCGAGAGGAACGGCAGCTGGGCCAGCAGGCCCACGGCGTAGACGGCGAGGGCGTCCCAGCGCCACGCTCCGTAGCGGCCCTGCGGGTCGGAGAGGGCCGGGATGTCGTAGCGCTCCTTGGAGATCAGGTAGTAGTCGACCAGGTTGATCGCCGACCAGGGGGTGAAGAAGGTCAGCAGGAACAGCAGGAACTCCTTGAAGGAGGACAGGAAGCTGTCCTTGCCGAGCAGGGCCACCGCGGTCCCGGCCACCATGATCAGCGCGATGTAGGCGGCCCGCCCGCGCTGCGACAGCACCCGCTGCCCCTTGAAGCCGCTCACGCTGGTCACCAGCGACATGAAGCCGCCGTACGTGTTGAGCACGTTGACGGTGAGCTTGCCGAGGGCGATCACGAAGTAGAGGAAGGACGCCACGAGGCCGGTGCCGCCGAGCGCGACGATGTAGCCGACCTGGCTGTCCAGGAACTTCGCGCCCGCCGTGGCCGCGACCAGCACGCCGAAGGTCATCGACCACTGCGAGCCCAGCGCGGACCCGGACAGCGTCCACCAGAAGGTGGCCTTCGCCGAGGTCGTGCGCGGCAGGTAGCGCGAGTAGTCCGCCACGTACGGGCCGAACGCCAGCTGCCAGGACGCCGACAGCGACATCGCCAGCAGGAACATCGGCAGCGAGAAGTGCGCGTTGTGCAGCAGGGTGCCGAGGTCCACGCGGTCCAGGAGCCTGATGCCCAGGTAGACGAAGGCGAGCGCGCAGATCACGCTCGCCACGCGGCCCAGCGTGTGGATGACCCGGTAGCCGACGGCCGCCACGACGGCGGTGACGACGGCGAAGGTGATGATGCCGGTGGTGTCGTCGGTGTGCGTCAGTTCGCCGACCGCCTGCCCGGCCAGCACGCTGCCGGAAGCGAAGAAGCCGACGTACATGACGACCACCAGCAGCAGCGGCACGACCGCCCCGCGCACCCCGAACTGGGCCCGCGACTGGATCATCTGCGGCAGGCCGAGCCTGGGGCCCTGCGCCGAGTGCAGGGCCATCACGGCGCCGCCGAGCAGGTTTCCGAGCAGCAGGCCGATGACCGACCACACCACGTCGCCGCCGAAGATGACCGCGAGTGCGCCCGTGACGACGGCCGTGATCTGCAGGTTCGCCCCCAGCCACAGGGTGAACTGACTGAAGGCCGTGCCGTGGCGCTCCTCGTCCGGGACGACGTCGATGGAGCGCAGTTCCACCAGGTTGCTCATTTACTTCACCAGTCCGTGCTGCTCGGCGTAGGCGTTCGCCACGTCTTCCGGGTCCTTCTTGTCCTTGTCCACCTGGCGGTTCAGCTCGGCTGGGTCGGAGAACACCACCCCGGTGCCGTTCGGGAAACGCTTGTGGACCGCGTCGAACCGGATCATGAGATGTCCCTTGCCCGGCTGTATAACATCATGCAGAGTTCTTGGTGTGTGAATAGGTTGTCAATGCTCCAGCGTGAATCCGCGGCAACGGATGTCCGTAGAGCAAGATCGAGTGTCCGGATTGAGGGGAGTTTGGGCCTAATGTCGTCTCGCATCGTGGACGTGTCGGAGTCCGTACGGTCCGCGACGGTGCTGCTCGACGGGACCGGGCTCGGCGTCGAGGACGTCGTACGCCTCGCCGACGGGACGGCCCGGCCGGTCCCCGGGGCCGACGCGCTGCTCCGGGCGGAGCACTCCTGGAACGCCGCACGGCAGATCGCGGCCACCGGGCGCGTCTACGGCCGCTCCACCGGCGTCGGCGCCAACCGGAACGAGGACGTGCCCACCGAGGCCGCCGCCGAACACGGCCTGCGCCTGCTGCGCAGCCACGCCGGCGCCATCGGCGAAGAGCTCCCCGCCCGGGAGGTGCGCGCGATGCTCGCCGTCCGGGCCAACCAGTTGCTCGCCGGGGGCGCGGGGCTGCGGCCCAGCGTGGTCACCGCCCTGTGCGAGGCGCTGGAGACGGGCGCGTATCCGGTCGTCAACGAATTCGGTTCCGTCGGCACCGGCGACATAGCCACGCTGGCCCAGTTGGGGCTGGCGCTGGCCGGGGAGCACCCGTGGCGGGGTACGGGCGCACCCGAGCCGCAGCCCCTCGACAACAACGACGCCCTCGCCCTGATCAGCAGCAACGCCCTCACCCTCGGCCAGGCCGCCCTCGCCCTGCACGAACTGCGCGGGCTGATCGGCGCCACCCAGGTCGTCGCGGCGCTCTCCCTGCTCGCCGTCGACGGCTCCCACGAGGCCTACGCCGCCCCCGTGCACGCCGCGCGCCCGCACCGGGGGAGCGTCGAAGTGGCCCGGCGGATGCGGGAGCTGATCGGCGCCGCCGACCGGCCGACGCCCCCGCTCGGCCGGATCCAGGACCCGTACGGCTTCCGCTGCCTGCCCCAGATCCACGGCCCCGCCCACGACGCGGCCGACGCCCTGGACGACGTCCTGGCCGTGGAGATCAACGCGGCGGCCGAGAACCCGCTCATCGCCCCCGAGGACCACGCCGCCTACCACCACGGCGGCTTCTACCAGGCCCAACTCGCCCTCGCCCTGGACCACTTCAGGCTCTCCCTGACCCAGGTGGCCCGCCTGTCGACGTCCCGCCTGTCCACGCTCAACGAGCCCGCCTACACGCGCGTGCGCCCCTTCCTGGCCGACCGCGAACCGGCCTCCTCCGGCGTGATGATCCTGGAGTACGCGGCCGGAGCGGCCCTCAGCGATCTGCGGGCCTTCTCCGCTCCCGCCTCGCTCGGCCACGCTGTACTCTCCCGAGGCGTCGAGGAACAGGCGAGCTTCGCCTCGCTCGCCGCGCGGCAGACCCTGCGCGCGTGCGGCGCGTACCGTCTGGTGGTCGGCTGCGAACTCGTCGCGGCCGTACGGGCGCTGCGCCAGCGCGACCTGAGGCCCGACCCGGGGCTGCCGGCCGGGCAGGCCTTCGCGCTCGCCGAGTCGGTCCTCGACGCCGACCAGGCCGACCGGCCGCTCACGGGCGACGTGACGGCGGCGGCCGCACTGCTCGACCGGTTCACGGAGATCTGGAGGGGGAGCACGTCATGAGCGTGGACAGGAGTACCGAGGTGACGTCCGGTGTCATGGACAGCCCGGCCACCCGGCTGCAGACGCTCTTCGAGGGCCACCGGCTCACGCCGACGCAGCGCCGCATCGCGCACAGCATGGTGCGCCGGGCCGCCGACGTGCCGTTTCTGTCCAGCGTGGAGCTGGCCGAGCTGGCCGGGGTCAGCCAGCCGTCGGTGACCCGGTTCGCGGTCGCCCTCGGCTTCGACGGCTACCCGGCGCTGCGCAAGCACCTGCGCGAGGTCGTGCCCGTCGAACCGGCCGCCGAGGCCGGCTCCTACAACGAGTACCAGCAGGCCGTCGAGGCCGAGATCGAGAACCTCAAGCACCTCGCCGAGCTGCTCGCCGACCCCCGCCCGGTGCAGCGGGCCGGCCGGATCCTGGCCGCCTCCCGGCCGCTGCCGGTGCTCGGACTGCGTGCGGCCGCCTCGCAGGCGTACGGCTTCGCCTACTTCGCCGCCAAGGTCCACCCGGACGTCCGGCTGCTCGACGAGGGCGGCACGATGATCGAGGACCGCATCGACGCGGCCGTCCGCGCCGGTGCCTCGGCGCTGCTGTGCTTCGCGCTGCCCCGGCATCCGCGCGAGGTCATCGACACCCTCGCCTATGCCAAGGCGGCGGGCCTGACCGTGGTCACGGTCGCCGACTCCGCCTTCGCGCCGGTCGCGGGGCACTCCGACCTGCTGCTGCCGGCCGCCGTCGGCACCGGGCTCGTCTTCGACACCGCGTGCGCTCCGATGCTGCTCGGACGGGTGCTGCTGGAGGCGCTCTGCGACGACCTGCCGGACGCGCAGGCCCGGCTGGAGGAGTTCGACGCCAACGCGGCGGCCCGCGGTCTCTTCGCCGAGTGACCCGGCGCGCCGGGTCGACGGGGCCGGGGGCCCGGCGGGCAGGGCGGCCGTCGAGGGGCCCTGCGGTACGGGTGCCGCGGCCGGCGACGCGGCCCCGGACGGGACCCGCCGCCGTACCGCCGTCCCCGGACAGAACAGCTAGACCTCCAGGTCCTCCTCGATCTTCTTGAGCTGGTGCCGGGCCATGGCCAGATTGGCCCGGGAGGAGTCCAGGACCAGGTAGAGGAACAGGCCGTTGCCGCCGCGGCCCTTGAGCAGGCGGATCAGGTGGTACTGGTCCGACAGCGTGATCAGGATGTCCTCGATCTCGGTCTTGAGGCCGAGGTGCTCCATCGTGCGCATCTTGGCGCGGATCACGTCCGTGTTGCCGGCGGCGGCCACGTTCAGGTCGAAGCTCTTGCTGCCGCCCATCGTGCCCAGCGCCATCCCGCTGGTGTAGTCGACGAGCGCGACGCCGGTGGCGCCCTCGATGGAGGTCAGCGCCTCTTTCAGTGCGGTCTCGGTGTTGGCCATGACGGTCCTCTCAACTGTTCAACTGTCGGTTGTGGTGCGCGCTTCGGCGGTCGTGGCGCGTGGCGCGCGCGTGGTTCTGGTCCGTGGTGCGGATGCGGTCCTGGCGGCCGTCCGGGTGGCCGGTGCGGCCTGTGCGGCGGCCTCGGCCGCGTCGAGCAGCTCCCCGACGCGGGCGCCCGCGCGGCGGCCCTCCAGGTGCAGCCGGCCGACGTTGACCCGGTCCTGGGCCAGCAGCGTCAGGACGGCGGTGCGGCCGGCCGCGTAGGTGGCGACGTAGCCGCCCTCGCCGCGCACCAGCAGCTCCCGGAAGTGGCCGTTCCCGGTGGCGTCGGCCACCCGCACGGCGACGCCGAGCGCGGCCGCGGTGAGCGCGGCCAGGCCCTCCGGGTCGACACCCGGGGTGTCGTGGGCGACGACGAGACCGTCGACACCGGCGGCGAGGGCGCCGGTGAGCTGCGGCACGCGGGTCCGTAGCCGGCGCAGCTCGTCCAGGACGGCTTCGAGGTCCTCCTCGGACACCATCAGCTCTCTCCTCTCGGCGGGTTGGTGCCGTTCAAAGCGCCTCCAGCGCATCCCTGAGCCTCTTCAGCAGCGCGATGTCGGGGTCGGTGACCGTGAGTGCGGGAGCCGGCGGGTCCGGCGGCGGCGCGGGCGCCGTGGGCACGGGCCGCACGAGTCCCGCCCCCGCAAGCCGGCGGACGTCCACCAGCGTGTGGAACGCCTGCCGGCCCAGGTCGCGGGCGATCTCCGGGGCCGTGCGGACGCCGTCCACCCGGTCCAGGACCGCCCGGGCGCGTGGGGTGACCGGCGCCGCGGCGGCCGGGGCGGCGCGGCTCAGCGGGGCGCTGTCCGTCGCCGGGTCCGGCCACAGGCGGTGCAGCAGCAGCCGGCGGCGCAGCGTCTCGCGTTCCAGCGCGATGACCGGGACCGAGGGCAGCGGGCCCAGGCGGGGCGCGCTGTCGTAGCGGAAGCGGCCCGGGGCGCTGCTCGGCGAGAGCGCGAAGAACCCGGCGTCGTACAGCGCGTCCAGGTGGCACAGCTCCAGGGCGCCCTCCGGCAGCAGCCTCTCGGCCAGCAGCAGGACGGCCGCGTCGACCGGGCCGTCGGCCTGCCCGGCCGCTTGCTGCCAGGCGGCGCCGGCGAGGGTGCCGTGGGCCGTGAGGAGCACGTCGAGCCCCGGGGCACGGGGGCTCTCGGCGTGCACCACCCGGCCCTCGGCGAGGTGCAGGGTGCCGTGCTCGCGGACGAGGACGCCGGTGGCCTGTTCCTCGGCGAGCCGCCGCAGCATCGGCGACAGCGCGCCCGCCGTGCTGTCCTGCTCCGCGGCCCTGGCCCGCACCGGAAGAGGCGGAGGTGTGGTGACCATCGTCATCCCAGCACCAGCCGGGCGGCCATCTCGCTCAGCCGGATCCGGGCGAGCGCGAGGTTGCCCTCCTCGCGGCCGAGCCACAGGTGCAGGAAGACGCTGCTGTCGAAGGTCGTGGTCACGAACCGCAGCAGGTGGTAGCTGTCGTGGTTGCTGACGATCACGTCCTCGACGGGCGGCCGCCCGTCCTCGCCCGCGTCGGCCGCGAAGGCGCCGTGCTCGGCGGCCAGCCGGGCCAGCTCGGCCGCCTCGGCCGCGGTGGTCTCGTGGTCGCCCCCGGGGGCGTCCCCGACGGTGCCCAGCGCCAGCCCGCTCGTCCAGTCCACCAGCGCGGCCCCCCGGGCACCGGGCAGCCGCATCGCTTCCAGTAGACACTCGTCGATTCCGGGCACGCCCGGTCCCCTCCCCGCTGTACTCCGGCTGAGTGACACGGACTGTACGCAACGTGTGCGCGAGGGGTGAGGGGTTTGGCATTTTCCGGTGGAACATGCCTCCGGCGTACTAGAGTGCCTCAACTGACGGCTGTTTCCCGCCAGTTGAGCCATTCATGCGAGATGGGGCAGAGCTGCGTCAACGGCTCCCGGGCGCGCGCAGGGTGGTGAGGGCGGTCGCGTGCGCTCCTCCGGATTCGGCCACCACCTCCGCCAGGGTCTGCGGCTCCCGCACCGTCGCGAAGGCCACGCCGCCCGCGTCGCCGGGCGCGAAGCCGTAGATCCCGGGCCGGGCGAGGGAGTTGTAGGCGTAGTGGTGCGCGAAGTAGTACGCGCCCGTGTCCAGGGCCGCCGCGTAGTCGCCCTGCTCCAGCAGGGGCAGCGTGCGCCCCTCGGCGAGCAGGTCGCCGGAGAAGCAGGCCGGGCCGGCCACGTCCTGCACCACCCCGGGGCCCGGCTTGGGCCGCCCCTTGGCGTCGTACGCGGCGATCCGCAGCGGCCACGCCTGCGGCACGTACACCGTCCGCGTGGCCACCTGCACGCCCGCGTGCGTCACCGCGATCCGCCGCCCGCCCGCGCTCTTGGCGTACTCCACCCGGGCCACCACCGTGCCGTGCCGGGCCAGCAGTGACCGCCCGAACTCGGTCACCAGCCCGTACCGTCCGTCGAACAGCCCCGGCACCTCACGCGCCAGCAGCCGCGCGTACGCGGCGTACGTCGGCTCCGTCGCCTCCGCCGCGAAGTTCACCGACAGCCCGCCGCCGATGTCGAGCGTGTCGATCTGCCGCCGGCCGAGCCGCGCGTTGATCTCCTCGGCCAGCCCGTACGTCTCCGCCACGCCCCGCACCAGCAGCGGCAGCGGGATCCCCTGCGAACCGGTGTGCGCGTGCAGCCGGGTCAGCCACGGCCGCTCGGCGAACGCTCCGACGACCCACTCCATGGCCCCCTCGTCGCGCAGGGCCACCCCGAACTTCGAGGTCGCCGTGGCGGTGGAGGTGGCCCCGATCGTCCCGCCGCCGATCTGCGGATTCACCCGGAGTCCGAGCGGCGAACGGGTGGGCGAGGCGTCGACCAGGGCGTCGATCCGGGCCAGCTCCTGCGGATTGTCCGCGTTCACGGCGACGCCCAGCGCCAGCGCCTCGCGCAGCTCCGCCTCCGTCTTGGCGGGAGCGTCGAACACCGTCCGCCCGGCCGCGACCCCGGCCGTCCGCGCCAGCGCCAGCTCGCCCGGGCTCGCCACCTCCGCGCCGATGCCCTCCTCGTTCAGCAGCCGCAGCACCGGCACCAGCGGGGTCGCCTTCACCGCGAAGGCGTGCAGCACCGGGGTCCCCGGCGCCACGACCGCGTCGAACGCCGCGCGCAGGGCCGCCGCCGACTCCCGGATGCCGGTGACGTCCAGCAGGCCCACCACCGGCGCGTCCGGGCCCAGCAGGCCCTGCTCGACCGCGCCCCGCACCGCCTCGTCCCGCCGGGCCGCGCGCTCCCGGGCCTCGCGCTCGATGTCCTGCTCCACGGCTCTTTCCCCGTCCTGTCGGCCTTCCCGTCCCTGTCCGCGACTCCAGCCAAACACTCGCGGCGCCCCGGCGTGTCACGCACGACGTATTGACTAGTTCTATTCAGGAAGTCAGGATGTGAATAGAGCCAGTAACAGACAGAGCCGATGACAGAAGGAGGCAGACGATGTCGGGACCCCGCCCCGTACGAGCAGCGCGCGGCACGGAACTGAGCGCCCTGGGATGGCAGCAGGAAGCCGCTCTGCGGATGCTCCAGAACAACCTCGACCCCGAGGTCGCGGAGCACCCCGACAAGCTCGTCGTCTACGGCGGCACCGGCAAGGCCGCCCGTGACTGGCGCTCCTTCGACGCCATGGTCCGCACCCTGCGGACCCTCAAGCAGGACGAGACCATGCTGGTCCAGTCCGGCCGCCCGGTCGGCGTCATGCAGACCCACGAGTGGGCCCCGCGTGTGCTCCTCGCCAACTCCAACCTGGTCGGCGACTGGGCCAACTGGGAGGAGTTCCGCCGCCTGGAGGCCCTCGGCCTGACCATGTACGGGCAGATGACCGCCGGCTCCTGGATCTACATCGGTACCCAGGGCATCCTCCAGGGCACCTACGAGACCTTCGCCGCCGTCGCCGCGAAGAAGTTCAACGGCACCCTCGCCGGCACCATCACCCTCACCGCCGGCCTCGGCGGCATGGGTGGCGCCCAGCCGCTCGCCGTGACCATGAACGACGGCGTCGCCATCTGCGTCGACTGCGACCCGCGCGCCATCGAGCGCCGCATCGAGCACCGCTACCTGGATGTCAGGGCCGACAGCCTCGACCACGCCCTCCAGCTGGCCACCGAGGCCCGCGACCAGCGCAAGCCGCTGTCCATCGGCGTCCTCGGCAACGCCGCCGAGCTGGTCCCGCAGCTGCTTGCGATGAACGCGCCGATCGACATCGTCACCGACCAGACCTCCGCGCACGACCCGCTGGCCTACCTGCCGGTGGGCGTCGCCTTCGAGGACATGGCCGACGCCGCCGCCAAGGACCCGGCCGGCTTCACCACGCGTGCCCGTGAGTCGATGGCGAAGCACGTCGAGGCCATGGTCGGCTTCATGGACGCGGGCGCCGAGGTCTTCGACTACGGCAACTCCATCCGCGGCGAGGCCCAGCTGGCCGGCTACGACCGCGCCTTCGCCTTCCCCGGCTTCGTCCCCGCCTACATCCGCCCCCTCTTCTGCGAGGGCAAGGGCCCCTTCCGCTGGGCCGCCCTGTCCGGCGAGGCCTCGGACATCGCCAAGACCGACAAGGCGATCCTGGAGCTGTTCCCGGAGAACGAGTCGCTGCACCGCTGGATCAAGATGGCCGGCGAGCGCGTCCACTTCCAGGGCCTGCCCGCCCGTATCTGCTGGCTCGGCTACGGCGAGCGCGACAAGGCCGGCGAGCGCTTCAACGACATGGTCGCCTCCGGCGAGCTGGCCGCCCCGCTGGCCATCGGCCGTGACCACCTCGACTGCGGCTCCGTCGCCTCCCCGTACCGCGAGACCGAGGCCATGCTCGACGGCTCCGACGCGATCGCCGACTGGCCGCTGCTGAACGCCATGGTCAACGTGGCCTCCGGCGCGAGCTGGGTGTCCATCCACCACGGCGGCGGCGTGGGCATGGGCCGCTCCATCCACGCCGGCCAGGTGTCGGTGGCCGACGGCACGAAGCTCGCCGGCGAGAAGGTCCGCCGTGTCCTCACCAACGACCCCGGCATGGGTGTCATCCGGCACGTGGACGCGGGCTACGACATCGCCGAGTCCGTCGCGCAGGAGCGCGGGGTCCGGGTGCCGATGCGCGAGGGTGACGACGCGTGAGCCAGCATCAGAACGAGTTCGGTCACTCTCCGGTGGCCGAGCCCTCGGCACCGGGTTCGAGGCCGAACGGCGACACCTCGCGCTCCGGTGACTCCTTCCACGCGATGTGGCGCGACCTGCTCCCCATCGGCCGGCACGCCGACTCCGGCGGCTACCGACGCTTCGCCTGGACCGGCGCCGACGCCGACTGCCGGGTCTGGTTCAAGGAGCAGGCCGAGGCGCGCGGGCTGTCGTACGAGCTCGACCGGAACGGGAACCAGTGGGCCTGGCTCGGCGACCCCGCCGCCGGCGACGCCGTCGTCACCGGATCGCACCTGGACTCGGTGCCGGACGGAGGCGCCTTCGACGGGCCCCTCGGTGTCGTGTCCTCCTTCGCCGCCCTGGACGAGCTGCGCGAGCGGAACGTGCGCTTCACCAAGCCCCTGGCCATCGTCAACTTCGGTGACGAGGAGGGCGCCCGGTTCGGACTGGCCTGTGTCGGGTCGCGGCTCACCTCCGGGCAGCTGACCGTCGAGGCGGCGAGGCTGCTCACCGACGGCGAGGGGATCAGCCTCCCGAAGGCCATGGAGGCCGCCGGGTACGACCCCGAGGCCATCGGACCCGACCCGGAGCGCCTGGACCGCATCGGCGCCTTCGTCGAACTGCACGTCGAGCAGGGACGCGCACTGGACCTGTCCGGCGACCGGGTCGGCGTCGCCAGCGCCATCTGGCCGCACGGCCGGTGGCGGTTCGACTTCCGGGGCGAGGCCAACCACGCGGGCACGACCCGGCTCGTGGACCGGCACGACCCGATGCTGTCGTACGCCGAGACCGTCCTGGCCGCCCGCCGTGAGGCACAGCTGGCCGGTGCCGTCGCCACCTTCGGCAAGATCTCCGTCGAGCCGAACGGCGTCAACGCCATCCCCTCCCTGGTGCGCGGCTGGCTCGACTCCCGTGCCGCCGACCAGGCGACCCTGGACACGGTCGTCGGCGGCGTCGAGAAGGCCGCACGGGAGTACGCGAAGGCCCACGGCATCGACCTCGACGTCGTCCGGGAGTCCTTCACCCCAGTCGTCGAGTTCGACCACGCCCTGCGCGACGAACTCGGCCGCATCCTGGGCAAGGACACCGGCCTGACGGTGCCCGTCCTCGGCACCGGGGCCGGACACGACGCCGGAATCCTCTCCGGCCGCATCCCGACCGCCATGCTGTTCGTGCGCAACCCCACGGGCGTCTCGCACTCCCCGGCCGAGTTCGCGGCCGAGGACGACTGCGTGGCCGGCGTGCACGCGCTCGCCGACGTACTGGAAGGACTGGCCTGCAGGTGACCAAGGGAACCTATTGGTTGGAGCACGCCTGGCTCGGCACGAACGTCGAGCCGGGCGTGGCCCTGGACGTGGAGAACGGGCGGATCAGTGCCGTCCGCACCCAGGTGCCCACCCCGCCGCCCGGCGCCGAGATCCTGCGCGGACTGACGCTGCCCGGCCTCGCGAACGCCCACAGCCACGCCTTCCACCGGGCGCTGCGCGGCACCGTCCAGGTCGGCAGCGGCACCTTCTGGACCTGGCGCGAGGTGATGTACTCCGTCGCCGACCACCTGACCCCGGAGACGTACCTCGCCCTCGCCCGCGCGGTGTACGCCGAGATGGCCCTGGCCGGCATCACCTGTGTCGGCGAGTTCCACTACGTGCACCACGCCCCGGGAGGCACCCGCTACGCCGACCCGAACGCGATGGGCGAGGCGCTGATCGCGGCCGCCGCCGAGGCCGGTATCCGCATCACCCTCCTCGACACCTGTTACCTGTCCTCCGGCTTCGGCGAGGCCCCGAACACCCACCAGCTGCGCTTCTCCGACGGCAGCGCGGAGGCCTGGGCAGAACGCTGTTCAGTTCTCAAGGAACGGGATCACGCGCGGATCGGAGCGGCGATCCACTCCGTACGGGCCGTGCCCGCCGACCAGCTGGCGACCGTGGCCCGCTGGACGGAGGAGCGGCGGGCCCCGCTGCACGTGCACCTGTCGGAGCAGACCGCCGAGAACGACGCCTGCCTCGCCGCGCACGGCCGCACGCCCACCCGGCTGCTCGCCGACCACGGAGTCCTCGGGCCGCGCACCACCGGTGTGCACAACACCCACCTCACGGACGAGGACATCGCCCTGCTCGGCGACTCCGGCACCGGCACCTGCATGTGCCCGACGACCGAGCGGGATCTCGCGGACGGCATCGGCCCGGCCGTCGCCCTCCAGCGGGCGGGCTCCCCGCTCTCCCTCGGCTCCGACAGCCACGCCGTCATCAACCTGCTCGAAGAGGCGCGCGCGATGGAGCTGAACGAGCGCCTGCGCACCCGCACCCGGGGCCACTGGACCGCCGCCGCACTTCTGCGGGCCGCCACCGCCGACGGCCACGCCGCCCTCGGCTGGTCGGAGGCCGGCGCCATCGAACCGGGAGCGCTCGCCGACCTGACGACGGTCGCCCTCGACTCGGTCAGGACGGCCGGGACGCTGCCCCGACTGGGCGCCGAGACGGCCGTATTCGCGGCGAGCGCCCCGGACGTGCGGCACACGATCGTGGGAGGACGCCAGGTCGTACGGGACGGCGTCCACACGCTCGTACCGGACGTGTCGTCCGCTCTCGCGGACGCGATCGAAGCCCTGCGCGGCTGAACCCCATCGGCATCTCTGAGGACACCATGAGCAGCAGCACCGTCATCACCAACATCGCCACGCTGGTCACCAACGATCCCTCCCTCGGTGACAACTCGCCCCTGGGCCTGATCCAGGACGCGGCCGTCGCCATCGAGGGCGACCGCGTCGTGTGGACCGGTGAATCCAGCAAAGCACCCGCCACTGACAACCGGGTCGACGCGGGCGGCCGGGCGGTGCTGCCAGGCTTCGTGGACTCCCACTCGCACCTGGTCTTCGCCGGCGACCGCACGCAGGAGTTCAACGCCCGCATGTCCGGCCGCGCGTACAGCGCGGGCGGCATCCGCACCACGGTCGCGGCCACCCGCGCCGCGACCGACGCGGAGCTGGAGGCCAACCTCACGCACTACCTGGCGGAGGCGCTCCGCCAGGGCACGACCACCTTCGAGACGAAGTCGGGTTACGGCCTCACCGTCGAGGACGAGGCCCGCGCCCTGCGCATCGCGGCCCGGCACACCGAAGAGGTGACGTACCTCGGCGCCCACGTCGTCTCCCCCGACTACGCCGACGACCCGGCGGCCTACGTCGCCCTGGTCACCGGCGAGATGCTGGACGCCTGCGCGCCGCACGCCCGCTGGGTCGACGTGTTCTGCGAGAAGGGCGCCTTCGACGGCGACCAGGCCCGCGCGATCCTCACCGCCGGCAAGGCGAAGGGCCTGCTCCCGCGCATCCACGCCAACCAGCTCTCCTACGGCCCCGGCATCCAGCTGGCCGTGGAGCTGGACGCGGCGAGCGCCGACCACTGCACCCACCTCACGGACGCGGACGTGGACGCGCTCGCGGGCGGCAACACGGTCGCGACCCTCCTGCCCGGCGCCGAGTTCTCCACCCGCGCCGAGTGGCCGAACGCCCGCCGCCTGCTCGACGCCGGCGTCACGGTCGCGCTCTCCACGGACTGCAACCCGGGCTCGTCCTTCACCTCGTCCGTGCCGTTCTGCATCGCCCTGGCCGTCCGGGACATGGGCATGACCCCCGACGAGGCGGTCTGGTCGGCCACCGCGGGCGGTGCCGCGGCCCTGCGCCGCACCGACATCGGCCGTCTCACCCCGGGTGCCCGCGCCGACCTGACCCTGCTGGACGCCCCCAGCCACGTCCACCTGGCCTACCGGCCGGGGGTGCCGCTGGTCAGCGGTGTGTGGCGCCAGGGCGTACGGGTGGTGTGACCTCGGTCCTCACCCGACCTGTTCTCGCGGGGCGGCCCCGGCCCTCACCCGGGCCGCCCCGCGTGCCATTTCGACGCGTTCCCGTCGGCAGGCTCCAGCCCCACGTCGTAGCCGCCGGTGGCGGTCACCGCCGTGCCCCGGTCGATGTGAGGGACGATCAGCCCGTCGTCGTACACGGAGAACCTGAGGTTCTCCCCGTTGCCGCTGTCGACCGAGGAGCAGGTCCAGATGCCGACGCCGCGGTCCGTCGCGCCCCTGCTGTCGAGACAGAAGTCGTCGTCGGCATAGGACTGGATGACCTGGCGCCCGGCGTCGACACGCCACAGCTGCGTTTCGGTGCCGTCGCACGGTGCGACGACCACGTCGTTGCCGTTTTCGAACCGGCCGTCCCTGGCGTCCAGGCACCACCCGGTCGCGTTGTTGACGATCGTGGCGTAGATGCCGTTCGGCGCGTGGGCCGACGGAGCCCGGGGCGGCCTGGAGGTGGGCGCGGGCGCGGGCGGGGGAGCCGCCGGCGTGGTCGGCCGATGTGACGTCCGAGTGGGGGACGGGGACTTCGTCGTGTGCGAGGGACTCGGGGACGCGGACGCAGACCCAGACGGGGACATGGAGACCGTGGCCGTGACCGTCACCGACGGGGGCGTGGGAGTCGCCGCCACCGGCTGACTCCGGGGATCGTCGGAGGGCGACAGCACAAGCACCAGGAGCGGGACGAGGACCACGGCCACGGCCGCCGCGGCCAGCAGATAGCGCCTCCGTGACGGCCAACCGGGGCCTGCCGCAGGGGAATCGGGCGACGGGGGCGCCGAGTCGCCGTCCCGCACGTACGACGTTCCCCGCCACGGCAGCAGACCCTCCGCCAGTGCCTGCCTCGGGGTGTCCCGCAGGGCGGCCAGGTCCTCGATCGCGGCCGCGCAGTACGGACAGTGCGCCCGGTGCGCCTCCAGATCGGCGCTGTAGCGCGGGGCGTCCGGCCGTACCGCCTCCTCGATCAGCCGGCGGAAGTCGGCGCAGCGCGGGTCGTCGGAGGCCGCCAGACGGTGCCTCAGGCAGGCCTGGGACAGCGCCTTGAGGGCCTGAGGGGTGTCGTAGACGACGTCGGAGGGACTGATTCCGAGGAACGCCGCCGTCCGCTCCGGGGGTTCCTGTTCGAGGACGCCGTACCAGAGCAGGCCCTGGATCCGGGAGGAGAGCGACTGGAACGCGGGCAGCAGCGGCGGGGTCGGTCCGTCGGGCGGTCCGCCGGAGTTCAGGACCAGCAGCAGCCCCGGGTCCAGGCCCGCCGCCCGCTCGTCGCGTGCCCAGGCGGCCGCCGAGCGGGCGGCCACGAGCAGCAGATGGTGCCGCAGCGGGACGGTCGGCTCGACGCCGCGCGCCGTGTCACGGGCCGCCGTGGTGAGCGCCTCCGTGGCCAGCCGGCGGGCGGTGGAACCGCTGGTCGTGCACAGTCCGGCGTAGGCGAGGACCGACGCCAGATGCCGGCGGCGCAGCTCCTGCAGTGCCGGGTAGGCCGTCGCGGAGGCAGCGCGGAGCAGTTCGGTCAGCCGCGCGTCCGGGACGTTCTCGATGCCCTCGCCCGAACCCTCGCCCGACTCGGCCCGGTCGCCCTGAACCATGCGTATCCTCCGTCCCCCAACACTCCGACGTACCAGTCGGTTTGGGTGGCCCATGGTGCTTGAGGGGCGCTCTCGGGAAAAGAGGTTACCGAGGGTAATTGAATAACGGTTCGCGCAACGGCCCTGCGCGTCCGGCGCGTTCGAGCCACGGCGCGGCCAAGCACCCCCGCGCGGCGAGGTGTTCCGCACGGCGAAGTGCCTGTACGACGAGGTAGCCCGCGCGGCGAAGCGCCTCTGAACGACGAAGCGGCCCGGCGTGTTCCGCCGGGCCGCGTCGCGTGAGTCGACGGAGGGCCTTCCCGCCCGCCACCCCTCCGGTCGATCGCGCGCCGTCATTCCTCGACGGTCAGTCCCCTGCGCAGCCGCACCAGCGTGCGCGACAGCAGCCGCGAGACATGCATCTGGGAGATGCCGAGCTCGTCGCCGATCTCCGACTGCGTCATGCCCGCGACGAAGCGCAGGGACAGGATCATCCGGTCCCGGGGCGGCAGTTCGGCGATCAGCGGCTTCAGCGACTCGACGTACTCGATGCCTTCGAGCCCGTGGTCCTCGTACCCGATCCGGTCCGCGAGCGCGCCCTCGGAGTCGTCCTCCTCGGGCTGGGCGTCCAGGGAGGAGGCGGTGTAGGCGTTCGAGGCGGCCATGCCCTCGACGACCTCGTCCTTGGAGAGGCCGAGCCGCTCGGCCAGTTCCGGCACGGTGGGGGCGCGGTCCAGTCGCTGGGCCAGCTCGTCCCCGGCCTTGGCAAGGTCCAGCCGCAGCTCCTGAAGCCGGCGCGGTACGCGCACGGACCACGAGGTGTCACGGAAGAAACGCTTGATCTCGCCGATGATGGTCGGCATCGCGAAGGTGGGGAACTCCACGCCTCGGGAGAGTTCGAAGCGGTCGATCGCCTTGATCAGTCCGATCGTGCCGACCTGGACGATGTCCTCCATCGGCTCGCTGCGGGAGCGGAAGCGGGAGGCGGCGAACTTGACCAGCGCGAGGTTCAGCTCGACGAGCGTGTTGCGGACGTACGCGTACTCGTGCGTGCCTTCCTCCAGCGACTCCAGCCGCTCGAAGAGGGTCTTCGACAGGGCCCGCGCGTCGACGGGGCCGACCTCGTCGAAGGGGGGGATCTCCGGGAGTCCCTCGAGGGGGTCGAGGGAGTCGACGGGATCGATGGGATGATCCAGCTGATCCGGTGGGGGTGTCGACGTCGCGACCTGGGTATGCGATTCGTCGAGCCGGGGTGACATGGGTGTCCTCCATCGTTTTCGGCGTATGGCTGCCGAAGCCAATTCGTGCACTGCGGAGTGCGGCGCCTCCAAAGCCGGCGTGTAGCGGAATCTGTCCTTACTAGCCCTACCGGCTCGACGGGCGCGATCGCAAGTGCGTTCTGTGGTGATGTGTCTGGCTTTGTGGGGTTGTTCGGGTGTCGGAGGACGTTCGGAAGGCGTAATGTTCGAGGGCATCGGCAGCAGCCACGACCTCGGGAGAGAGAGACGGCATGGACCACGGGACGGTCGGCAGCGCACAGTCGGGCCGGCTTCTGGTGGAGGTGCGGGAAGAAGGCTCCAGCGCCGTAGTGACACCTGCGGGTGAGCTGGATCACCACACCGCCGATCTCCTGCGCGAGCCGCTCGACGGCCTCCTGGCGAAGGGGTTCTCACGGCTCGTGGTGGACTGTTCACGCCTGGAGTTCTGCGACTCCACGGGCCTGAACGTTCTGCTCGGGGCGCGCCTGAAGGCAGAGGCCGCCGGGGGCGGAGTCCACCTGGCGGGCATGCTGCCCGTAGTCGCGCGTGTGTTCGAGATCACGGGCGCCGGGGCGGTCTTCACCGTCCATGACTCCATCGAGGCGGCGCTGGCCGACGAGGCCGACTGACCCCCGCCCCGGCCGCCCGGGTGCGGCCGCCGTCCCGTACGTCGTCGCGCGAGCCGGGGCGAACAGGGGCGAAAAGGGGGTGTCCCGCCGGATCGGCCGGGCAGGAGACATCCAGAAACCCGTCGGCCGTCCGTGACGCTTCGGCCGCCGGACCGGGCCGGACCAGACCGGACCAGACTGGACTGGAACAGATCGGACCGGATTCCGGCCAGAGGTGAACCGGACCGTCCCGGACCCGACGGCCCGGGAACCGGCGGACGGCCCGGGTGCGAGGTAGGGACGAAAGGCGGAGGACCGGCGGACGACGACGGCGGCACGTGCGGACCCCAGGGGACGCCGGAATCCGGATGGACAGCGGATTCCAGGCGGACCGGAGCGGACGCCGGAGGAACCGGCCGGCCCGGAACGGAGCCGGACATTGAATCGTGAACTGGTGAATCGGTGAGGTGAGGCGCTGATGAGCACCACCCGGCCCTGCTCGCCGGGCGACCGAGGCCCGGAGCCGACGGGCGCTTCCGGGGTGTCCGAGGAGAGCGCGCAGGCGGACGGCGTGTCCATGGGGACAGCGGCGCCGTCCGCGTCGGCCGAGGCCGCGCAGGAGACCCGGGGGCGTCAGGTCCGCCGGCTGCGCCTGGACGGCGAGAGCGGGGTCGTTCCGCTCGCCCGGGACTTCACCCGCCAGGCGCTGTACGCGTGGGGCTGGCTGCCCGCCGCCACCGCCGACCAGCGCGCCGCCGCCGAGGACGTGCTGCTCGTGGTCTCCGAACTGGTCACCAACGCCTGCCTGCACGCCGGGGGCCCCGACGAACTGTTCCTCGCCTGCGACGACAAGGTGATCCGGCTGGAGGTCACCGACCGCGGCACCGGCCAGCCGGCCCCCCGCACCCCGCACCGCGCCGGGCGTCCCGGCGGGCACGGCATGTTCATCGTGCAGCGACTGTGTCTGGACTGGGGCGTCGTCCGCACCCCGGGCCGCGCGGGCAAGACGGTCTGGGCGGAACTGGGCGCCCCTGTGTGACCGGGCGCGGGGCGATCCCGGTCCGCCCGGACCGCCCCGTCACGACCGCCACCCGGGTCACCGTCTCCACTCGGTCTGCCGTGCGCGCCGGATCGACACAACTCCGGCGTGTGACGCGTCTTCCTTCCTCACGGCCCCCGGCGTACCTTGACGGCCAAATCTGATGTCCCGTCAGGAATGAATGGGGTGGACCGTCCGTGTCGTACCCGAAACGAACCGCCGCGCTCGCGTCCGCCGCGGCGCTGGCAGGGGCGGCCGTGCTGCTGGCCGCGCCGGCGGCCCACGCCGACGTCGTCGACGTCAACTACCGGTGCAAGACGCCGATCGGCGAGAAGAGCGCCCTCTCGCCCATCGACATCAAGGGGGTGAAGAGCGGCAGCGGATACCGGATCACGATGTCCTGGCAGAAGGGCGTCTCCTCCAGCCCGGTCGAGCTGGGCAAGGGTGCGATGAGCCCGAGCGCCACCATCGACCTGGGCGGCGCCGACAGCGGCACGCTCGCCGTCTCCGGGCCGCCCAACGCGGCGGCGATACCCGCCAACACCCCCATCAAGATCAGCGACTTGACCGGCACCTACACGCCGAGGAAGACCGGCAAGGTCACCTTCACGGCGGCCACGCTCACCATCAAGGCCCTCGGCACGACGACGACCTGCACACCGACCAACAACCCCAAGCCGTCCCTGAGCCTGGACGTGACGGCGGCCGGCGGTGCGAGCAACGCCTCGTCGTCGTCGACCGGCGGCTCCGGCGCCCAGCTTCCGCAGACCGGCCCGGAGGACTCCGCGGTCGCCCTCGGCACGCTCGGCGGCACCGTGCTGCTCGCGGGTGCGGCGGGCGCCCTGTGGCTGACCCGCCGGAACCAGGCCGTCCGCCGCTGAACCCCCGTCATGGAGCCGCCCATGCAGTCCGCCGCCCGCGCCCTGCCCCGCCCACGGCGCCTGCGCCCGGCCCGCTCTCTGCCGGTGACCCGCTCACTGCCCGTGGCCCTGTGCCTGCTGGCGCTGTGGGGCGCGGCGCCCGCCGCCTGGGGGGCACCCCTGCGCGCGGAACAGGGCGGCTGGTCCCTCGCCCCGTCGGGGACCGGCCGCCCCTCCTTCTACGCCGAGGGCCCGCCCGGTGCGGTGCTGCAGGACACGGTGTCCGTCACCAACCCCGGGCGCACCCTCGTCGGCATCCACTTCACCGGCACCGGCGTCCGGATTGCCTTTGCCGAGCGGGACGTGCGCGTACCCGCACGCACCCGGGCCGAGGTGCCCTTCACAGTGACCGCGCCGGCCGGGACCGGGCCCGGTGACCGCTCCGGCGCGATCGTCGCGCGCGCGGCCGACGGCCGGACCGAGACCGTCCCCCTGCGCCTGCGCATCGGCGGCCCGGCGCTCGCCGCGCTGACCGTCGAGCATGTGGCCGTGCACGGCGACCGCATCACGTACGAGCTGGTCAACCGCGGTACGACCGTCCTCGTGCCCCGGCTCGCGGTGCGCGCGGACGGTGTCCTCGGCCGGGTCCTGGACCGCGCGCCGCGCACCCTGCCCGTCCACCTGCGCCCGAGCGCCCGCATGCGACTCACCGAGCCCTGGCCGGACCGGCCGGCCCTGGACGCGGTCGACGTACGGCTGACGGTCACGGCGGCCGGCGGAGCGCGCGACACGGCGACCGCGTCGGCGCGGTTCGTGCCGTGGGGAGCGCTGGCGGGGGTGGCCGGTGCGGTGCTCGCGGGTGCGGGCGCGCTCATCGTCGTACGGCGACGGGGCCGCCGTACGACGGACGGCGACCCGGAGTCCGGCGTGCCGGTGTCGGATGCCCCCGTGCCTGAAACATCGTCCACCGACGCCGAGTTGACGGGAGGTGCGGTGAAGTGAGCGGCACCGTACGGATGGTGTGGCTGCCCGTGCGGGCCGCGGCGCTCGCGCTGCTCGTCCTGCTGCCGCTCGCCGGGCCGGCGACCGCGGCGACGGCCGCGGCATCAGCGGGCGCGCGGCCGGGTGTGCGACTGTCCGCGCCGCAGGCGGGTACCGGCGGTTCGATCACCGTCGGCGGGAGCGGCTGGCGGCCGCGCACCCTGGTGATGATGCTGATCTGCGGGCGCGCCACCCCGGACCGCGGGGTGATCGGCGGCACCAACTCCTGCGCCAACGCGGACGGCCGGGCCGTGACCACCGACGCCGACGGCGCCTTCGCCACGAAACTGCCGGTCGCCGAGCCGCCGGTGCCCTGCCCCTGCGTGGTGCACGTGGCCACGGTGACCGGTGCGAAGGCAGAGGCGGACGCGGTCTTCCAGGTGGCCGGGCATCCCGTCGCCCCGCTGCCCGCCGAATCCTCCGGTGGCCGCCTGTCGATCCTGTCCGACACGCAACTGACCGGCTCCAGCGGGTTGCTGACCTGGTTCGGCGCGCCGCCGAGCCGCACCCTGGTCTTCACCGCCGGCAACGTCGGCACCGCTGCCATCAAGGACCCGGTCTTCAAGGTCGGCACCGCGCACGGCGTCTTCGCGCCGCAGTGGGACGAGCAGCAGTGGCGCGGCACCCTCGCCCCCGGCAAGAAGGCCCGGATCAAGCTGCCGATCGAGCTGTCGACCGGGGCCCACGGCGACTACACCGTGTCCCTGCGGTACGGCGGCAAGGTCCTCGCCGAGCAGCCGTGGGGCGTAGGACGCCCCTGGGGCGTGACGCTGTTCTGGATCCTGCTGTGCCTGGTCGTCCCGGCCGCGCTGTTCCGCGCCGGCATGGCCGTCGTGGACCGGGTACGGCCGCGGCGGCCCGGCGCCGTCCGTCACCGGCGCCTCGCCCGGCCCGTCCTGCGACTGCCCCTCTCCCGCACCCCCGCGACCCCCGGGCCCGAGCCCGAACCGACTCCGACCCTGCCGTGGTTCACCCCGGACTCCGCTCCGGGCGCCCCGGCCGGCCGGCTCTCCGCACCGCACGACGACAACCCGACGAGTCCTACGACTCCCACCCAGAAGGGACCCCCGTGAGCATGCGAAGGAGAGGTACACCGGCTCGCAGGACGGGCGCCGCCGGCGCCGCACTGGTGCTGTGTTCGGCGGGCGTGCTGCTGGGCGTGGCGGCGACGCCCGCGCAGGCGGCCCAGGTGTCGTTCGCCACCCACTGCGTGCCCCCGGCGGGCATCACCCCCGTCGACGGCACCACGAAGGTGGAGATCACCGCGCCGGCCACGGCGAAGGTCGGCGACACCGTCGGCATCGTGTGGAAGTTCGCGCAGGCGGCGTCCAAGAACCCGGACATCATCGACCTGCCCGCCAACTCGGTGCAGCCGTCCGGGGTGCTCAAGGCCGCCGGGGCGCAGACCGGCGACATCGCCATGCAGGGCCCGCGGCAGAACCCGGCGATCCCCAAGGGCGCCGACATGGTGCTGTCGGACATGAAGGGCACCCTGAAGCTGACGGCGCCCGGTGAGGTGACGCTGACGCCGGACGCGTACACGGTCAACGCGATGTCGACGGACACCAAGTGCACGCCGAAGGAGACCGTGCAGAAGGCGGCGACCATCGAGGTGACCGCGGGCGGCGGCGGCTCGTCCGCGCCGCCCGGCCAGTCGGCGAGCCCGAGCGGCAGCGCGAGCCCCTCGGCCAGTGCGAGTCCCAGTGGAGGGGCGAGCCCGTCGAGCGGCGGCGGCAGCGGCCAGACGGACTTCACCGGCAAGGAGGTCCAGATCCCGTACGCCTGCAAGACACCGATCGGCGACAAGAACGCGACCTCGCCCGTGCAGATCAACGCCAGGAAGAACGGCGGGAGTTACGACCTCACCGTGCAGTTCAAGAAGTCCGTGATGGACAGTCCCGCCGACATCCCCAAGGGCTCCGTGAAGCCCTCGATGGAGGTCGTGCTGGGCGGCGCCGACAAGGGCACTGTGCATGTGGAGGGGCCGGCGAACGCCAAGGACATCAAGTCCGGCGACCCGATCGAGATCCCCGATCTCACCGGCACCTACAAGCCGGGCGCGAGCGGGACGTCGACCCTGTCGCCGGGCGTGCTGACCGTCAAGGCCCTCGGTACGACGACCACCTGCACGCCCACGAAGACGGAGGTCTCGCTCACCCTGGACACCGCCCAGCAGCCGGGCGGCGCCTCGGGCGGCACCTCGACCTCCGGCGGCTCCACCACGGCCGGCGGGAGCAGCAGCGGTGCGGGCGGCCTCGCCGAGACGGGTTCCGGTGACCACGGCGCCCTGAAGGCCCTCGGCCTGGTGGCGGGCACGGCGATCCTGCTGGGCGGCGCGGTGTTCACGTTCATGCCGAAGCGCCGGATGCGCTGACCGGCGGACACGCACGGAGGCAGAAGAAAGAGGGCCACCGCATCGCTGTGATGCGGTGGCCCTCTTCTGCGCGAGGGACGACGTCAGTTCATGTCGCCCATGAGCTTGTTGACCTTCTTGCGGTACATCCACACCGCGACACCGGCGACCACGGCGAGCACGGCCTCCAGGGCGACGAAGCCCATCTTGTCGAGGTTGACGCCGCCGACGGCCGGGTTGGACAGCAGCGCGGTGACCGAGTCGCCCGCGGTGACCGCGAGGAACCAGACGCCCATCATCTGCGAGGCGTACTTCTTCGGCGCCATCTTGGTCGTCACGGACAGACCCACCGGAGACAGCGTCAGCTCGCCGACCGTCTGGACGAAGTAGATCGCGACCAGCCACATCGCCGCGGCCTTGTGACCGCCCTCGGCGATCGACAGCGGGGCGAGGAAGAGGAAGAACGACGCACCGACCAGCACGAGGCCGGAGGCGAACTTCACGATCGTGCTCGGCTCCTTGCCGCGGCGGTTCAGCCACAGCCACAGCCAGGCGAAGACCGGCGCCAGGGCCATGATCATGACCGGGTTGACCGACTGGTACCAGGAGACCGGGAACTCCCAGCCGAGGATGGTGTTCTCGGCCTTGCCGTCGGCGAAGATCGACAGGGTCGAACCGCCCTGGTCGTAGATCATCCAGAAGACGGCCGCGGCCACGAAGAACCAGACGTACGCCGACACCCGCGAACGCTCGGTGGTGTCGAGGTCCTTGTCCTTCAGGATCCGCGTGATGACCACGATCGGCACGATGAGGCCGATGATCGTGAGCGGGATCAACGCCCAGTTCAGGGTGAAGTGGCCGCTGCCGCCGACGACACCGTAGAAGACCGCGGCGACGGCCAGCCAGATCAGGCCCTTGCGCAGCGCGGCCTTCTTCTCCTCGGCGGACAGCGGGGTCGGGACGACGTCGCTCTTCGGGCTCAGGTGGCGGCCGCCGAGCAGGTACTGGGCCAGACCCAGCGCCATGCCGACCGCGGCGAGCGCGAAGCCGAAGTGCCAGTTGACGTTCTCACCGACGGTGCCGATGACCAGCGGGGCGGCGAAGGCGCCCGCGTTGATGCCGATGTAGAAGAGGGTGAAGCCACCGTCACGGCGCGCGTCGTCCGGGCCGTTGTAGAGGTGGCCGACCATCGTGGAGATGTTGGCCTTCAGCAGACCGGAACCGATGGCGACGAGACCCAGACCGACGAAGAAGCTGACGGACGCGGGCAGGGCCAGGCACAGGTGGCCGATCATGATGATCAGGCCCGACACGGCCACCGTCTTGCGGGGGCCGAGGACGCGGTCCGCGAACCAGCCGCCCGGCAGGGCGAGCAGGTAGACGAGCGACACGTACACCGAGTAGATCGCGGTCGCCGTGCCCGCGTTCAGGTGCAGGCCGCCGGGGGCGACCAGGTACAGCGGGAGCAGGGCCCTCATGCCGTAGTAGGAGAAACGCTCCCACATCTCGGTCATGAAAAGAGTGGCCAAGCCCCGGGGGTGGCCGAAGAAGGTCTTCTCGGAACCGGGGGTGCCCGGAGTGACCGAGTCCTTCGTCAGGCTGGACGCCATGGTCGTTCCTTGCTGGTCGGGACGCGCATGTGAGCGCTGCGCGCCCGGTGGGGTGCGGCCGGCACCGGCAGGTCGGTCGTCCACCCCCCACGCCCAGGGGGAGTCCGCCCCGGATCGCGGAGCGGAGGACGGCGACCACCGGGATCCACGCCCTGGACGCGTCACTGCGTCCGAGCCCGGCCAGGGGTCGTTCCTTTCGAGGCTGAAATTCATCAACCCGTACACAAAAGAGACCTTCAGCGTCATGTGCCCGCCAAAGGTCCCCGGTGTACTACAGGCGTACGGGTCACCATACGGCAGCACACTGCCGGATATGGAAGGACTTGAGACGCGGATCACAGGTTTCGAGGGAACCGCGAGACCTGATTCGAAGGTCTCTTCCACGATCTCATCCCAGGGGCAATGGTTCGTACCAGTGATGTACGAAGGTAAGAACGCCGGGAAGCGATCACACCCCGACACCATGGGCGGGCGGACTACCATCACCTCATGACCCGTGTACTGCTCGCCGAGGACGACGCTTCCATCTCGGAGCCGCTGGCCCGCGCCCTGCGCAGGGAAGGGTACGAGGTCGAGGTCCGCGAAGACGGACCCACCGCGCTCGACGCCGGAATGCAGGGCGGTGTCGATCTGGTCGTCCTGGACCTGGGCCTGCCCGGCATGGACGGCCTGGAGGTCGCCCGCCGGCTGCGCGCCGACGGCCACACCGTACCGATCCTCATCCTGACCGCGCGGGCCGACGAGGTGGACACCGTCGTGGGTCTGGACGCGGGCGCCGACGACTACGTGACCAAGCCCTTCCGGCTCGCCGAACTGCTCGCCCGGGTCCGGGCCCTGCTGCGGCGCGGCGCCGCCGAACCGCAGCAGCCGCCGACCACGCACGGGGTGCGGATCGACGTGGAGTCGCATCGGGCCTGGATGGGGGACGAGGAACTCCAGCTCACCGCGAAGGAGTTCGACCTGCTGCGCGTTCTCGTCCGGGACGCGGGCCGGGTCGTCACGCGGGACCAGCTGATGCGTGAGGTGTGGGACACCACGTGGTGGTCGTCGACCAAGACGCTCGACATGCACATCTCCTGGCTGCGCAAGAAGCTGGGCGACGACGCGGCGAACCCCCGGTACATCGCCACGGTGCGTGGAGTCGGCTTCCGGTTCGAGAAGAGCTAGGCGCTGTCGCTGGGGCTCGGCCGGGTTCGCGGTCGCGCCCCAGGGGGCCTGCGGGATGTGCGGGTGCCGCGTCGGCGGGGGGACCCCCGTCGCGGCGGAGCCGCATGTCGACACAGCCCCGCGCCCCTTCGGGTGTTGCGACACTGGTGTCGTAGAGCCACCCCCGGAGGGCCCCCGTGCGTCGTCGTCTCATTCAGTCCACCCTTGCCGTCGTTCTCGTGGTGATCGCCGTCTTCGGTGTGTCGCTGGTGATCGTGGAGACGCGGACGATCACCAACAGTGCCCAGGAGCGGGTGGAGTCCGAGGCGGTGCGGCTGGCCAGCATCGTGGACAGCCGGATCATCGCGACGGAGAACGTCAACGCCCAGGTGCTGCGCAACCCGGTCAGCAAGACCCAGTACGCGGAGATCCTGGTCCCGGGCAGGGCTCCGATCGAGATCGGCACCAAGCCGCAGGGCGATGTGATCCGTTCCACTCAGCGGGGCGAGAAGGGCGAGACGGTCACCGTGGAGGAGCCGCGCTCCTCCGTGACCCGTGAGGTCGGCCGCACCCTGCTGATCATCGGGCTGGTCGCCCTGCTCGCCGTGATAGCGGCCGTGCTGCTCGCCGTACGCCAGGCGAACCGGCTCGCCTCCCCGCTGACCGACCTCGCCGAGACCGCGGAGCGCCTGGGCTCGGGCGATCCGCGCCCGCGGCACAAGCGCTACGGCGTTCCCGAGCTGGACCGGGTGGCCGATGTGCTGGACTCCTCCGCCGAGCGGATCGGCCGCATGCTGACCGCCGAGCGGCGGCTCGCCGCCGACGCCTCCCACCAGCTGCGCACGCCGCTGACCGCGCTGTCCATGCGGCTGGAGGAGATCACCCTCACCGACGACCCGGACACGGTGAAGGAGGAGGCGAACGTCGCCCTCACCCAGGTCGAACGGCTCACGGACGTGGTGGAGCGGCTGCTGACCAACTCGCGTGACCCGCGCACCGGCTCCGCCGTCTCCTTCGACCTGGACGAGGTCATCCAGCAGCAGCTCGCCGAGTGGCGGCCCGCCTACCGCAACGTCGGCCGGGCCATCGTCAGCTCCGGCAAGCGGCATCTGAAGGCGGTCGGCACGCCCGGCGCGGTCGCGCAGGTGCTGGCCGCGCTGATCGAGAACTCGCTCATGCACGGGGGCGGGACCGTCGCCCTGCGTACGCGGGTCACCGGCAACCAGGCCGTGATCGAGGTCACCGACGAGGGGCCCGGTGTCTCCGCCGACCTGGGCGCGCGGATCTTCGAGCGGGCCATCAGCGGCCGCAACTCCACGGGGATCGGGCTCGCCGTGGCCCGCGATCTCGCCGAGGCCGACGGCGGACGCCTGGAGCTGCTCCAGACGCAGCCGCCGGTGTTCGGCCTGTTCCTGTCCCGTACGACCCCGGCCCGCAGGCAGGACGAGGAACGGACGGTCCGCTAGAGGATCTCGTTCGGATCGGGCCGGCCTCCAGGACGCCGGCCGACCCGCCGGAGGGCGTGCGCCGGACAGTCCGCCGGAAGACGCTTACGGGACCCGCTGCCGCGACTCGGAGCGGGGCTCCCGCGACTTCTGCGCGAGGATCGACTCCGCGCCGGCCACGGCCTCGCCGGCGGGCATCGCCCGGAACACCCAGGTGCGGTACGACCAGAACCGGAACAGGGTGGCCACGCCGATGCCGATGAACTTGAAGACGTTGCTCTGCAGCGGCGTGTCCCAGCCGAAGCCGTACGTCGCCAGGTAGAGCACGCCGTTCTCGATCACCAGGCCGATCGCGCTGAAGATCAGGAACAGCGAGAGTTCCCGGGTGCGCCCGCTCTTGTCGCGGTCCCGGTACGTCCAGTAGCGGAAGCCGACGTAGTTGAAGACGATCGCGACGACGGTCGCGATGATGCTGGCGCGCACCACCGGCAGGTCGGAGACGTGCCGGACCAGGTTGAACACACCCAGATTGACGAGCACGCCGGCGCCGCCGACGGCGCCGAACTTGGCCAACTCGCGTACGAGCCGTTGCAGCCCCGAGGAACGATGTTCCATGGCGGTGCAGCTCCCGTCCGTAGGTTTCGCTGGCCAAGCCATGCTATCCAGCCGACCGGGCCGCCGCCCGCCCGCCGTGCCGCATCTGGGAAACAGGTCGGAAAGAGCCGGGAAAGCGACAGGTAAGAAGACCGAGAGGGACGAAACCCGACCGGGTCCGCGTGGCCGATACGCTAGGGGGGTGACGTTCCCGGTAGTCGGCATGGTCGGCGGGGGGCAGCTCGCGCGTATGACGCACGAAGCGGGCATCCCGTTGGGCATCAGATTCAAGCTTCTCAGTGACACCCCTCAGGATTCCGCGGCGCAGGTCGTGAGCGATGTCGTCATCGGCGACTATCGCGATCTCGACACGCTGCGTGAGTTCGCGCGCGGTTGCGATGTGATCACCTTCGATCACGAACACGTACCCACCGAGCACCTCAGGGCTCTGGAGGCGGACGGCATACCCGTCCGCCCCGGTCCCGACGCACTGGTGCACGCCCAGGACAAGGGGGTGATGCGCGCCAAGCTCGACGCGATCGGCATCCCCTGCCCGCGGCACCGGATCGTGACCGATCCCGAGGACGTGGTCCGGTTCGCGGCGGAGGGGGACGGGTTCCCCGTCGTCCTGAAGACCGTCCGCGGCGGCTACGACGGCAAGGGTGTGTGGGTCGTGGAGTCCGCGGAGGAGGCCAACGACCCCTTCCGGGCCGGCGTCCCGGTCCTCGCCGAGGAGAAGGTCGACTACGTCCGCGAGCTGGCCGCCAACGTCGTCCGCTCTCCGCACGGCCAGGCCGTCGCCTACCCGGTGGTCGAGTCGCAGCAGGTGGACGGCGTCTGCGACACCGTCATCGCCCCCGCCCCCGGCCTCGACGAGGAGCTGGCGCTCCAGGCCGAGGAGATGGCGCTGCGCATCGCCAAGGAACTCGGAGTCGTCGGCCACCTCGCCGTCGAGCTGTTCCAGACCCGTGACGGGCGCATCCTCGTCAACGAGCTGGCGATGCGCCCGCACAACTCGGGCCACTGGACCCAGGACGGCGCGATGACCTCGCAGTTCGCCAACCACGTCCGCGCGGTCCTCGACCTCCCGCTCGGCGATCCGCGCCCGCGCGCCAAGTGGACGGTGATGGCCAACGTCCTGGGCGGCGACTACCCGGACATGTACTCCGCGTACTTGCACTGCATGGCCCGTGACCCCAAGCTCAAGATCCACATGTACGGCAAGGACGTGAAGCCCGGCCGCAAGGTCGGACACGTCAACACTTACGGCGACGACCTGGACGACGTGCTGGAACGCGCCCGTCACGCAGCCGGCTACCTGAGAGGCACGATCACCGAATGAGCCCCGTTGTTGGCATCGTCATGGGGTCGGACTCCGACTGGCCCGTCATGGAGGCCGCCGCCAAGGCCCTCGACGAGTTCGAGATCGCGTACGAGGTCGACGTCGTCTCCGCCCACCGCATGCCGCGCGAGATGATCACGTACGGCGAGCAGGCCGCCGAGCGCGGCCTGAAGGTGATCATCGCCGGAGCGGGCGGCGCCGCCCACCTGCCCGGCATGCTCGCCTCCGTGACCCCGCTGCCGGTCATCGGCGTCCCGGTGCCGCTGAAGTACCTGGACGGCATGGACTCCCTGCTGTCGATCGTGCAGATGCCGGCCGGTGTCCCGGTCGCCACCGTCTCCGTCGCCGGTGCCCGCAACGCCGGCCTGCTCGCGGCCCGCATGCTCGCCGCGTACGACGAGGACCTGCTGCAGAAGATGCGCGACTTCCAGCAGGACCTGAACGACCAGGCCACCGAGAAGGGCAAGCGGCTGCGCTCCAAGGTCGAGGGTGCCTCGGGCTTCGGCTTCGGGAAGTGACGTCGATGACCTTCCTCGAGGAAGCCCGGGACCTGCTGCGCGAGTTCCCGGTCGTCGACGGCCACAACGACCTGCCCTGGGCCCTGCGTGAACAGGTCGCCTACGACCTCGACGCCCGCGACATCGCCATCTCGCAGAGCGCCCACCTGCACACCGACCTGCCCCGGCTGCGCGAGGGCGGGGTCGGTGCGCAGTACTGGTCGGTGTACGTGCGCTCGGACCTGCCGGGCGCGGTGCCCGCCACGCTGGAGCAGATCGACTGCGTACGGCAGCTGATCGAGCGGTACCCGGACCGGCTGGCGCCCGCCCTGACCGCCGCCGACATGGAGGCGGCCCGCGGCGAGGGCCGGATCGCCTCCCTCATGGGTGCCGAGGGCGGCCACTCCATCGCCAACTCCCTCGGCACGCTGCGCGGCCTGTACGCGCTCGGTGTGCGCTACATGACCCTCACCCACAACGACAACGTGGACTGGGCGGACTCGGCGACCGACGAGCCCGGCGTGGGCGGTCTGTCGGCCTTCGGCCGTGAGGTCGTCCGGGAGATGAACCGGCTCGGCATGCTCGTCGACCTCTCGCACGTGGCGGCGACGACGATGCGGGACGCGCTGGACGCCTCCGGCGCGCCGGTGATCTTCTCGCACTCCTCGTCCCGGGCCGTGTGCGACCACCCCCGCAACATCCCGGACGACGTCCTGGAGCGCCTCCCCGCCAACGGCGGCATGGCGATGGTGACGTTCGTGCCCAAATTCGTCCTCCAGGCCGCCGTCGACTGGACGGCCGCCGCGGACGACAACATGCGCGCGCACGGCTTCCACCACCTGGACACCACCGCCGAGGCGATGAAGGTGCACCGCGCCTTCGAGGAGAGCAACCCGCGCCCCGTCGCCACCGTGGCGACCGTCGCGGACCACCTCGACCACATGCGCGAGGTGGCCGGCATCGACCACCTGGGCATCGGCGGCGACTACGACGGCACCGCGTTCACGCCGGACGGCCTCAGCGACGTCTCCGGCTACCCGAACCTGATCGCCGAGCTGCTGGAGCGCGGCTGGTCCAGGGCCGACCTGGCCAAGCTGACCTGGCAGAACGCGGTACGGGTACTGGGCGCCGCGGAGGACGTGGCACGGGACCTGCGGGCGACGCGCGCGCCCTCCAACGCCACGATCGAGTCGCTCGACGGCTGACCCCGGCGTGGGCGGGGCGGGCGGTGCGGCCGTCGGCCCCGCCCACGACCGTGCGAGCGCCCGCCCCGGCCACGCCCGGACGCGGGGTGGCCGAGGCGGGCCCGGCAGGCCTGAGGGGCGCAGTGGGCCGCGGGCATCACCGAGCTGGACGGCTGAGCCTCACGGGTGGTCGATCCGGCACAGGCAGAATGGGTGCCCCGCCGGATCGGCGAACACCCTGAAGTCCTCCGTCACCGGATCGGCCTCCCGCCGCAGCAGCCGCGCCCCCAGCTCCAGCACCCTGGCCTCCGCGGCGTCCACCTCCTCCCAGGTGGACCCGGCGTCGAGATCGAGGTGGAACTGCTGCGCGTCGCCGCCCTCGCGCGGCCATGCCGGAGGCCGGAACCCCGCCTCCCGGTTGAAGGCCAGTCGCGGCACCCCGGGCGCCTCGAGGACCACCCAGTCGTCTTCCTGCACATACGGTGTGCCGCCCACGACCGCCGCGTAGAACGAGGCGAGCGCGACCGGGTCCGGACAGTCGATCACCACGGAGCGGAAACGTGCCACCGCCACGTCGGCCCCTCCTCGTTCAGGAGGCGCACAGGCAGAACGGATGTCCCGCCGGGTCCGCGTACACCCGCCAGTTGCGGGAGCCGTCCTCCGTGTCCAGAGGCCGGGCGCCGAGGGCCAGCACCTGCTTCTCCGCGGTGTCCAGGTCCTCGACGGTCAGGTCCAGGTGGAACTGCTGCGAGCGGTCGGGCGTGGGCCACGCCGGGGCCACGAAGCCCGGCGCCGCCTGGAAGGCCAGCGTCTGTCCGCCGGGCACCGTGAGGTCCACCCACCGCCCGTCGCCCTCGACGGTGCCGCCCAGCACCTCGGCGTAGAAACCCGCCAGCGCGCGGGGATCGGGACAGTCCAGGACGACGGCACCCAGCTTGGCGAGAGCCATGACTTCCTCCTCAGCGAGTTACTACAGAAACGAGTGGTTACCCATAAAGGCGCACAACCGGTAACGACGGTTACTGCATCCTCCCGTACTAGAGGTAACGTCGCAAGCATGAGTGAGAGATCGGCCGCTCCCGGGGGCCTGGCCCTCGTCGAGTCCCTGGTGAACACGCTGGACCTCGCGTCCGGCGCCGACACCCTGGACACCGCGGAGGGCCGCGAGCGGCTCGGCGTCACCGAGGACGAGACGGCACAGGCCCGGGAACTGCGCGAGGCACTGCGCGCCACGCTGCTCGCCCACGCCGGGCACCCCCCGCACCGCACGACCACCCCGCTGGGCGAGCTGCTGGCCCGCGCCCCCCTGTACGTCGCCGTCGACGACCGGGACGGCACCGCGCGCCTCGCCCCCGCCGACGCCGCCCCGCTGCTCTCCCGCGTCGCCGCCGCCGTCGCCGAGGCACTGGTCGCCGGCACCTGGACCAGGCTGAAGGCGTGCGAGGCGGAGACCTGCCACTGGGCGTACTACGACCGCAGCCCGGCCGGACGCGGCCGCTGGTGCTCGATGCAGGTGTGCGGGGCGCGCGCGAAGATGCGCCGGTACCGCGCCAAGGAGCGGTAAGGCGGGGGAGGTTCACCGGCCGCGGCTGTGTCCGGTGGTGCAGAATGCGGGAAGACGCCGGTTCGGCCGACTGAGCCTCGGCCGAACCGGCGTCCCCGGCGGTGAAGTGCTACGCGGTCGGGCGGCCCATCGCCCGGTACGTCCACCCGGCCCGCCGCCACAGCTCCGGGTCCAGGGCGTTGCGCCCGTCCAGGATCAGCCGGGCCGCCGCTGCCTCGCCCAGCGCCGCCGGGTCCAGCTCACGGAACTCCTGCCACTCGGTCAGGTGCAGGACCACGTCGGCACCCCGGACCGCCTCCAGCGCCGAGGCGGCGTAGCCGAGCGTTGGGAAGACCTTGCGGGCGTTGTCCATGCCCTTCGGGTCGTACACGGTCACCTGACCGCCCTGGAGGTGTATCTGGCCGGCCACGTTCAGCGCGGGCGAGTCCCGCACGTCGTCCGAGTCGGGCTTGAAGGTGGCGCCGAGCACCGCGACCCGCTTGCCCAGGAACGAGCCGCCCCCGAGCGCCTCACGGGCCATCTCCACCATCTGGCCGCGCCGGCGCATGTTGATCGAGTCGATCTCGCGCAGGAACGTCAGCGCCTGGTCCGCGCCCAGCTCGCCCGCGCGCGCCATGAACGCCCGGATGTCCTTGGGCAGGCAGCCGCCGCCGAAGCCGATCCCGGCCCGCAGGAACTTCTTCCCGATCCGGTCGTCGTACCCGATGGCCTCCGCCAGCTGCGCCACGTCGCCGCCGCCGGCCTCGCACACCTCCGCCATCGCGTTGATGAAGGAGATCTTGGTGGCGAGGAAGGAGTTCGCGGCCGTCTTCACCAGCTCGGCCGTCGGGAAGTCCGTCACCACGAACGGCGTGCCCTCGCCGACCGGCGTGGCGTACACCTCCCGCAGCAGCTTCTCGGCACGCTCGCTGCGCACGCCCACCACGATCCGGTCCGGGTGCAGGGTGTCCTGGACGGCGAAGCCCTCGCGCAGGAACTCCGGGTTCCAGGCCAGCTCGGCGTCCACGCCGGCGGGCGCGTGCTCGGCCAGGTAGGCGGCGAGGCGGTCGGCCGAGCCGACCGGCACCGTCGACTTGCCGACGACCAGCGCCGGGCCGCGCAGATGCGGGGCCAGCGAGGCGATCGCGGAGTCGACGTACGACATGTCGCAGGCGTACTCGCCGTGCTTCTGCGGGGTGTTCACACAGACGAAGTGGACGTCGCCGAAGTCCGCGACCTCGGCCCAGTCGGTGGTGAAGCGCAGTCGGCCCGAGGCCCCCTCGATGCCCGCGACGTGCCGGCGCAGCAGCTGGTCGAGCCCCGGCTCGTACATCGGGGTCTCGCCGCGCTCCAGCATCGCGATCTTCTCGGGCACGACGTCGAGACCGAGCACCTCGAAGCCCAGCTCGGCCATGGCCGCGGCATGCGTGGCGCCCAGATAGCCGGTGCCGATCACGGTGATCTTCAGGCTCATGGATGTGCTCCAGATCGGGTACGTCGTTGATGCGCAGCCGAGCATAGTCGGGCCGCCCGACGGGCAATTTCCCCGCTGTCGCGTAGCTCACGTAGGCGTCCCCGGGGCCGCCCACTAAAATTTGAGTTACTTAACGGTAATTAGCGTCAGTATCACTGCGTCTTTGGAGCGTGAGAGACCGTGGCCGGAACGGCTGACTTCGACCTGTACCGCCTGTCCGAGGAGCACGACATGCTCCGCGACGCCGTCCGCTCGCTGGTCGAGGCGAAGATCGCGCCGCACGCCGCGGCGGTGGACGAGGAGGCCCGCTTCCCGCAGGAGGCCCTGGACGCACTCGTGGCAGGCGACCTGCACGCCGTGCACGTCCCCGAGGAGTACGGCGGCTCCGGCGCCGACGCGCTCGCCACGGTCATCGTGATCGAGGAGGTGGCCCGCGCCTGCGTGTCCTCCTCCCTCATCCCCGCGGTGAACAAGCTCGGCTCCCTCCCGGTGATCCTCTCCGGCTCCGAGGACCTCAAGAAGAAGTACCTCACTCCGCTCGCCAAGGGCGACGCGATGTTCTCGTACTGCCTCTCCGAGCCGGAGGCGGGCTCGGACGCGGCCGGCATGAAGACCCGCGCGGTCCGTGACGGCGACCACTGGATCCTCAACGGCGTCAAGCGCTGGATCACCAACGCGGGCGTCTCCGAGTACTACACGGTGATGGCCGTCACCGACCCGGAGAAGCGCTCCAAGGGCATCTCCGCCTTCGTCGTCGAGAAGTCGGACGAGGGCGTCTCCTTCGGCGCCCCGGAGAAGAAGCTCGGGATCAAGGGCTCCCCGACCCGCGAGGTCTACTTCGACAACGTCCGCATCCCCGCCGACCGCATGATCGGCGCGGAGGGCACCGGCTTCGCCACCGCCATGAAGACCCTGGACCACACCCGCATCACCATCGCGGCCCAGGCCCTCGGTGTCGCCCAGGGCGCCCTCGACTACGCCAAGGGCTACGTCCAGGAGCGCAAGCAGTTCGGCAAGCCGATCGGCGACTTCCAGGGCATCCAGTTCATGCTCGCCGACATGGCCATGAAGATCGCCGCCGCCCGCGCCCTGACCTACCAGGCCGCGGCCGCCTCCGAGCGCGGCGACAAGGACCTCACCTTCCAGGGCGCCGCCGCCAAGTGCTTCGCCTCGGACGTCGCCATGGAGGTCACCACGGACGCCGTCCAGCTCCTCGGCGGCTACGGCTACACGCGCGACTACCCGGTGGAGCGGATGATGCGCGACGCGAAGATCACGCAGATCTATGAAGGCACGAACCAGGTTCAGCGGATCGTGATGGCCCGCAACCTGCCGTAACGGCTCCACGCACGGACGGAAGGCGCCCCACGGGGCGCCTTCCCGCGTTTCCGGGCCCGCCTGCCGCCCCCGCCTCCCGACCGGTCGGTCACATGCGGGGTGGGCCGGTCCGGCGTAGGACGGAAGCACACGGGCCCGCCCCCGGGTCCCCACGCTCCGAGGAGGAGCCATGGCCCAGCCCTCGACGATGCCCCCCATGACCAAGCAGATGCAGGAGTGCGTCGACGCGTGCATGAACTGCCACAGCATCTGCGAGGAGACCATGAGCGCCTGCATGCAGATGGGCGGCCAGGCCCAGATGCAGGTCATGCGCGCGCTCATGGACTGCTCCGGGATGACCCGCATGTGCGCCGACATGATGATGCGCCGCTCGCCCATGTCCCCGGAGATGTGCGCGATGTGCGCCAAGGCCTGCGACATGTGCGCCGAGGCGTGTATGGCGATGCCCGACGATCCGCAGCTGATGCGATGCGCCGAGGCGTGTCGCCGCGCCGCGGAGACGTGCCGGGCGATGGCGTGCGCCCGGATGTGACGACCGGCGCCTGAACGGAGCAAGGGCACCCGCGCGGGTGCCCTTGAACCGAGTGAGTGCCCCTGAGGGATGGGCCGGTTCAATTGCCGGAGACGGTGACCTTCTCGTCGTTCTTCAACTGGTCCACCAGCGTCTTCGTCTTCGTCTTGTCCCAGACGAGGTTGCCGCCCGAGGAGCCGGATATCGGCATGTTCATGGACTTGCCCTCGCCGCTGCTGACGCCCTTCATCGCCCAGAACATGGACGCCAGGTCCCACAGGCTCATGTCCTTGTCGACGATCAGGGAGTCCAGGCCCGCGCCCATCACCGGGTAGAACTTGAACGGGTTCATGATCGTCGACGGGGTCGCCACCTGGTGGGCGAGCGCCGCCAGGAACTTCTGCTGGTTCTTGGTGCGCTGCAGGTCGGACGCGGCGAACGCGTGCCGGGTGCGGACGAAGGCGAGGGCCTGCTGGCCGTTCAGCGTCTGCTTGCCCGCCTTGAAGTCGGCGCCGGACCACTTGTCCTTGAAGCCCTGGTCGAGGGTCATGTCGACGCCGCCCACCGCGTCCACGATGTTGGCGAAGCCCTGGAAGCCGATCTCCACGTAGTGGTCGATGTGCAGACCGGTGTTGTACTCGATCGTGCGCACGAGCAGCGTCGGGCCGTCGAACGCGTACGCCGCGTTCAGCTTGTTCGTACCGAGCGGGCCCCTGATCTTGCCGGACTCCGAGCCCTGGAACTTCGGGATCGTGACGTTCGAGTCACGCGGCAGCGAGATCAGCGTGTCGCCGTTGTCGCCGACGTGCAGGATCATCATCGAGTCGGTGCGCTTTCCCTCCGCGCCGCCGGTGTGCAGCTTCTTCTCGTCAGCCTTGGACATGCCCTCACGGCTGTCCGAGCCGACGATCAGATAGTTCGTGCCCGAACCGGCCTCCGGCCGGTCGATGACCTTGGACAGGTCGACCTCGCGGCGCAGCTTGGAGTCGGCCCAGAAGTAGGTCGCCACCGACGTGACGATGAGCACAGTCACCAGCGTGAGCGTGATCAGCTTGATCCGCCGCCGCCAGTTCGGGCGCGGCCGGTAGCGCTCGGCCTGGGGGTCGTAGTCGTCGTCGTTGGGGACGAAGCCACCGCCACCGCGGCCGCCGCCGTAGACGTGGCCCGTGTTGTAGCCGCTGTCGTACTCGTCGTACCCCTGGCCGTCGGTGTACGACGGCTGCTGCGGCACTCCGCCTTGGTACGGCGGCGCCGACGGGCCCGGGGAGCCGTACCCGCGCTGTCCGGGCGGCGTCGCGCCGCGCTGCACATGGCGCATCGTGCGGGCACCTTCCGGCTGCGAGCCGGCACTGCCGCGTCCGTAGCGCGGGCCGCGGTTGTTGTCGGACCATCCCTCGGGCCAGTCATTCATGCGCCCCAGTGTGCAGGGATCAGCCATGTGGCTTACAAGCCCTGTCGGAAAATAAGAGCGCCGCTGTTGCGAACCCGACACAAAATCCGTGAATGTGGCGTCGGCATAAGGTAGGGGCCATGACAGACCAGGCCCCGGACGCGGATCCGGACATTCCAGGCAAGCCCACGTCCGCATCCCGGACCACCCTCAGCCACATCATGACCCAGAACGACACCAACCTGCTCGGGACGGTGCACGGCGGGGTGATCATGAAGCTCGTCGACGACGCGGCGGGCGCGGTGGCAGGCCGGCACTCCGGCGGCCCCGCCGTCACCGCGTCCATGGACGAGATGGCGTTCTTGGAGCCGATCCGCGTCGGTGACCTGGTCCATGTGAAGGCGCAGGTCAACTGGACCGGCCGGACCTCCATGGAGGTCGGCGTGAAGATACTCGCCGAGCGCTGGAACGAGTCGACTCCGGCCACCCACGTCGGCTCGGCCTACCTGGTCTTCGCGGCCGTGGACGCCGACGGCAAGCCGCGCCCGGTGCCGCCGGTGACACCCGAGACCGGGCGCGACCGGCGCCGGTACCAGGAGGCACAGATACGGCGCACCCACCGGCTGGCCCGGCGGCGCGCGATCCGCGAACTGCGGGAGAAGCGGGTGGCGGAGGGCCTCGTCGAGGAGTAGCGCTCCGCGGGGGTGCCGTGCCGGGGCGGTTCTTCGTCCGCGGGTGCGTGGGACTTGTCACGCGGTTCCCCGCGCCCCTCGCGGTGCGTGGGACTTGTCACGCGGTTCCCCGCGCCCCTCGGGTGCTTCTGCCGGCGGCGCTTCTATTCGGAGCGCTGCTGCGCTCCCCCCGAGCACACGACCTCGTTGCCCCGGACCACGTTCTGTTCGGGTTGGGGTTGCGCCGTTTCCCGCGGTTTCACCCGGCGCACCTTGGCCATGTCCGTGAAGTCGGCGCCGGCGGTCACCTTCAGAAGCGGGCCCTGGTTCTTCACCGGGTGCAGCCGGCTGCCGGGCAGGGCCACGGCGAGGGCGCGGGCGGAGCGGTCCCAGCGGGGGTCGTAGGAGATCATCGTCTGCCTGGCGCCCTGCTGGGCCGCGGTGACCGGCCGGTGGGTGGTGGCGAAGCCGGTCGCCGCGAGTGCGGCGTCGAGGCGCCCCGCCAGCCCGTTCGTGTCGGTGCCGTTCTCCACCTGGACCCGGATCTGCCGGGGGTCGATCCCGACGGCCGTCGCCGCCGGCTCCCGCTTCGGGCGGTCCGCGGTGAGCGGCTTGTCGTCGCGCAGCGACGTGAAGAGCCGGCCGGCCTTGGCAGGGTCCCATTTCAGGGTCGAGCCGATGCCCTTGACCTGGAAGTTCATCTGCCCGATGGGGACGGTGGTGAACTCCGAGGAGGAGGGTGAGAAGTTCCGCATCGCCCGTCCGAGGTCGAGCAGCTCGTCCGTACCGAAGCCCTTGTCGGCCCGCACCGAGCCCAGCACCGCCCGGGTCACGTCCCGGAACCGCAGCGGGTTGAGCAGCACCCCGGAGGAGGTGGCCCGCTCGATCAGCGCGGCCAGGAACCGCTGCTGCCGCTTCATCCGGCCCAGGTCGCTCGCCCCGTCCACATGCCGGGCGCGGACGTACTGCAGCGCCTGTCCGCCGTTCAGGGTGTGGGTGCCGGGCGCGAGGTCGAGGCCGGTGTAGGAGTCCTTCAGCGGGGTCGGCGTGCAGATCTGGACGCCCCCGAGCACGTCCACGGTCTTCATGAAGCTGGTGAAGTCGACCTCCAGATAGTGGTCGATCTTCACATGGGTCATGCTCTCGACCGTGCGCACGGTCAGCTGGGGGCCGCCCTCGGCGTAGGCCGCGTTGAGCCTGACGGGGTGCGGTCCGTGCCGCTGCCCGCTGTTCTGGTCGACGTGCTCGGGCACCTCGGCGTACGAGTCGCGGGGCAGGCTGACCACGGTCGCCCGGTCCCGGTTCTCCGAGATGTGCACGATCATGATCGTGTCGGTGCAGTGGCAGGGTGCGCCGCCCAGCCGGTAGGCGCGCCGTTCCGCCTCGGTGATCTTGTCGCGGCCGTCGGTCCCGACCAGCAGGACGTTCATGCCGCGGCTTCCCTCGGGCCGGTTCTTCATGTCCTTGAAGGCGTCGACCCGGGCGATGCCCGAGCCCAGGCTGGTGACCACCGCGTGGCCGATGCCGGCCGCGGCGAGCACCACCACGGAGAGTGTGGTCAGTGCGCGCATGGCCCAGCGCGGTCGCCTGGGCCGTCCGGGCCGTCCGGGCCGTCCGGGCCGTCCGGGCCGTCCGGGCTGTCCGGGCCGCCTGGATCGCGCCGTCCGCTCGGGCGGCCGCGGTACACGGCGGGCCTGCTGCGGTCGGCGTTGGGGCCTGGGGGCACCTCCCGCGCTCTTGGCCGCGGGGGAGGGGGACCGAGGCGGGCTGGGCAAGAGGACACCTCCGGGCTGCGGCCGTACGTGGGATTTGTGTGCACCGTAGGCCGATAGGATCTCCAGCCCGCGTCTCAGCCCCGGCGGCGCGCACCGGTGTCCCCCGTTCGCGGTAACGTGAGCCCCCTATGAACGCCAAGCCCGACGTGCGACTCCCCGCGGTTTCTGTGATCATGCCCGTCCTCGACGAGGAGCGGCATCTGCGCGGGGCCGTCCAAGCGATCCTCGCGCAGGAGTACGCCGGCGAGATGGAGGTCGTGATCGCCCTGGGTCCGTCCACGGACCGCACGGACGAGATCGCCGCCGAGCTCGTGGCCGAAGACCCCCGCGTGCACACCGTCCCGAATCCGACCGGCCGTACCCCCGCCGCGCTGAACGCGGCGATCAAGGCCTCCCGGCACCCCGTCGTGGTCCGTGTCGACGGCCACGGCATGCTCTCCCCGAACTACATCGCGACTGCCGTACGGCTCCTGGAGGAGACCGGCGCGCAGAACGTCGGCGGCATCATGCACGCCGAGGGCGAGAACGACTGGGAGCACGCGGTCGCCGCCGCCATGACCTCGAAGATCGGTGTCGGCAACGCGGCCTTCCACACCGGTGGCCAGGCCGGCCCCGCCGAGACCGTCTACCTGGGTGTCTTCCGCCGTGCGGCGCTGGAGCAACAGGGCGGCTACAACGAGGAGTTCATCCGCGCCCAGGACTGGGAGCTGAACTTCCGCATCCGCGAGGCGGGCGGGCTGATCTGGTTCTCGCCCGAGCTGAAGGTGTCGTACCGGCCGCGGCCGAGCGTGAAGGCGCTCGGCAAGCAGTACAAGGACTACGGCCGCTGGCGCCATGTGGTCGCCCGCTACCACGAGGGCTCGATCAACCTGCGCTACCTCGCCCCGCCGACGGCGGTCTGCGCGATAGCGGCGGGCTTGGTGGTGGGCGCGCTGGTGACCCCGGTGGGCTTCGTGATCCCGGGAGGCTATCTCGCGGCGGTCGTCCTCGGGTCCGTCCCCGCGGGCAGGGGCCTGCCGCTGAAGGCCCGGCTGCGGATCCCGGTGGCCCTGGCGACCATGCACATGTCGTGGGGTTTCGGCTTCCTGACCAGCCCCAGGTCGCTCGCCAAGCGCGTGATCGCCTCGCGGCGGCCGGCGGTGCTCGAGCCCCGCTGAGCGCCTGAGACCCGATGAGTGAAAGGGGCCCCTCCTTCCGGGAGGGGCCCCTTTCAGCCGCTCATCCGCCGCACGTGCTCGTGCCGCCTACCACTGGTAGGGCCGGTACACGTCCATGCACTGGGTGTCGTCCGAGCCGTTGATGGCGTCGGAGTTGCCGGGCAGCTCACCGGCCTTCGGGGGGGACTTCTTCGGGTAGGTGTCGCCCGTGCGCCAGTCCGCGCCGACGACGACCGTGACACCCGACACGTCGGTCGACCGCTCCACCTGGCTCGCCGGGATCCCCAGCGCCTTGGCGACGGCCTGTGCGTCGCCCTCCAGCTCGGCGCTCGGGTAGCGCACCACCGTCTGGTCGGCGGCCTGTGCCGGCGAGGTGTCGAACGTGGCCCTGCCGTAGCCCTGCTGCACGAGCAGCCGGCCGACCGCGGACGCCCGGCCCTGGGCGGCGGCCTCGGTGGAGGACTGGGTGGCGTTCTGCACCAGCACGCCGAGCTGGGCCGCCTCGACCGAGGGGGTCTTGGCCGGCGGGGACGTCTCCGAGACCTTCTTCGCGCCCGACGGCTTGCCGTTCTTGTCGAACGACACGTCGTCGCGGAGCATCTGCCAGATGCGGTCGGCGCCGGCCTTCTCCGGCACGACGTGCTCGTCGTTCTGCGGGTCCGTCACGTTGGGCATCGTGACCGACGTGATGCGGTTGGTCGGCACCGACTTCAGCTCCATGCCGAGGTCGTAGAGCTTCTTGACCGTGCCGATCTCCTCCGACACCTTGAGCGACTTGGTCGCCGCCTCGGCCAGGCCCATCAGGCGGCCGCTGTCGGTGAAGACGTTCTGCTGCTTGAGCGTGCGGATCATCGAGTTCAGGTACATGTGCTGGGCGCGCGCACGCATCAGGTCGCTGCCCCAGGCGTGCCGGGTGCGCAGCCACTGCAGGGCCTGCACGTTCTTGACCTTGTGGTGACCCTTGGTCAGCTTCAGTCCCGAGCCGCCCCGCTGGGCGGCGGTCGAGCGGTCCCACACGTTCTGGTTCACGCAGACGTCGACGCCGCCGATGGCGTCCGCCATCCGCACCACGCCCGCGAAGTCGATCGTCATCCAGTGGTCGATGTAGACCCCGGTGAGGTTCTCCCAGGTGAGCAGCGTGCAGCCGGCTCCGCCGCGGGCCAGCGAGGTGTTGATGATGTCGTTGGTCTCCGGGTAGACCTTCCCGGTGGCGGGGTCCTTGCACTCGGGGATCTCGACCCGGGTGTCGCGCGGAATGCTCACCATGGCGGCGCTCTTGCGGTCCGCGGAGAGGTGGATGAGCATCTGCACGTCGCCGAGCGGCGGGTTGCCCCGGTTGTCCTTGCTGCCGCCGAGTTTCACGTTCTCGTCGGAGTTACGGCTGTCGGAGCCGATCAGCAGGATGTTCAGCGGCGTCTGGCCGGCCGCGTTCGGCTTGGTGCGGTGGGCCTTGGAGTCGTCGCCCGGGACCCGCTGCCCCTTCTGGATGTTGTCGTTGAGGTGCTGGTAGTAGAGGTAGCCGGCGCCCGCCGTGCCGAGTATCGCCACCGTGAGCACCATGGCCGACCAGCGCAGCACGCGCCGCCTGCGACGCCGCCGGTCGGTCCTGGAGCCGCCACGACGCCTTCCGCCGCGCCGGCCGGACGACCCGTCCGGCGCTTCGGCCTCCTGCGGATCGAGCGACGTCGCGTCCTCGTCCGCAGGTGCCTTCCCCCGTACATCGCTCTGCGACAACTCCGTGCCTCCCCACCCTGCGCCGAACAACGGGTCCGTCCCGCGCCGGGTTAGACGCCCGACGGACCCGTTGGGTTACCTATGAGGCGCACTCGACCTTGTCTGCCGTGGACTGGCCGTCGACCTTCGGCGGCTTCCTCGGCCCGGTGAGGGGGACGCCCGCACCCTTGAAGTCCTTGCCCAGGGTCAGCGTCATCGTCGGCAGTCCCTGTGCGTTGAGCTCGCTCTTGCCCGGTTTCAGCGCCGAGCCGGGCAGCCCCATGAGTGCGGCCAACTCCCGTGCCTGGGAGGCCTGGTCGGGCGCGTACTCGAGGGTCGTCTTCGCCAGCGGTGCCGGCGCGTTGCCCGAGTTCTCCGACTTGAGGACGCCCTTGTCGGTCTGCATCCAGTTCAGCGTCTCCTGCGCGCTGCCCGGCTGGGCGCCGCCGTTGAGGATCCGCACCCGCACCTCGGAGGGCTCCGACCTGGTGCCCTTGAGACGGGCGGCCTGGGCGTCCTTGGCCGCCTTCTCCTTCTTCTTGACCTCGGTGAAGGAGACGTCGTTCCTGATGGCGTCGAAGACCTCGGGCGACTTGTTCGGATCGACGATGACCGTCTTGTGGACGACGCCGTCGGCCGGGTTGTCCAACACGGGCACCGTCACGAACGAGATGTTCTTCGGCGGCACTTTCTTCAGCTCCAGCGCCACGTCCTTGAGCGTGCTCACCTTGCCGATGCCCTTGTCGACGGTGAGCGCCTTGGTGGCCGCGTCCGCCAGGTCCAGGAGCTTGGTCGGGCTGGTCAGGGTGTCGCTGGAGGACATCTTGCGCATCAGGGAGCCCATGAACTTCTGCTGCACCTTGATGCGGTCCAGGTCGCCCTGGTTGCCCCAGCTGTGCCGGGTGCGGACGAAGGCCAGCGCCTGCTCGCCCTCGATCTTGTGCTTGCCCGCGGACAGCTTCAGGTGCGAGTCCGGGTCGTCGACGGCGTGCGCGAGACACACGTCGACGCCGCCGACCGCCGACGTCAGCGTCTTGACCGCGTTGAAGTCGACCATCATGAAGTGGTCGGGCTGTATGCCGGTGACCTCCTTCACCGTGTTCATGGTGCAGCCAGGGTTGCGGTCATCCTGGCCCAGGCTGGTGTTGAAGCGGACCCCGTCCGTGCCCGGGACGACCTTCTTGGTGCCGTCGGGCTGGACGACCTCGCAGTCCGGCACGTTGACGATCAGGTCGCGCGGGATGCTCAGCGCGGTCGCGTTCGTCCGGTCCTTGGAGACGTGGAGCAGGATGTTGGTGTCCGCGTGCCCGACGCTGCCCTTGTCGCCGTAGCCCTCGTTGCCCTTGCCGGTCCGCTTGTCGGTACCGATGATCAGGATGTTGAAGGCGTCGTTCTTGCTGAAGCCGTTCTTGGCCGCGTCACCCACGTCCTGGGTGGTGACGTTGCCCTCAAGGTGCTTGAGGTAGAGGTAGCCGGCACCGCCGACGACGACCAGGACCAGCGCCAGGCCGCCGCCCGTCCACGCCAGCGCCTTCTTCGCCGTCGACTTCTTCTTCACCGGCCGCCGGCCGCGCCGCCCCTGCGGCGGCTCCGGCTCGCCGCGGCGGGCGCGGCGCGGCGCGGGCGCGTCGCCGCCGCGCCCCTGCCGGGGCTCACGGGGCGGCGCTTCGCCGTCGCGTGAGCGCGCGGCACCACCGTTGTCACGGGCCCGCGGTCTGCGCGGGCCGGGGACGGACGACTGCGGTGCGGAAGGACCCAGTCGCAGTTCGTATTCGCCGGTGTCCGGATTGAGCACCCACTGGTCTGCGGGATCGATGTTGTCCGCCCGCCCACGGCCTTGCGCGTCCACGGTTGTCCGAATCCTCCGTCGGGGCCACGCGGCGCCTTCCCCCTTCAAAGGCGCTCGGGTCTCGCTGAAACAGTGCACGACCCCAGGTGGGACATCGCGGTCGGGTGCACCGGATCGCTCACACTATCCGCCCAGTTCAGCGTCGAGCGACGCTGGTGACAAATTCCACGTCCCTACAACCGGGCAATCCACCGCATTCCTCTGGACAGAAGTTCGGCGACTTGGTGTGCGCATTACTCGCAGGTGTGCTCGGCCGCGGTGTTCCCGCGGAACGTCGGCGCGGGGGAGGGGGCGTTCGCGGGGCTTCCTCCCCGCGGAGCCTCCTCGGTGTATTCGCGGGGCATGTCCTTCGCCACAGCCACCGGCTGGTCCGCCCGCAGCCGCGCGAACAGCTTCTGGGCGGCCGGCTCCACGAGTTGATCGCGGTCGGCGTCGTAGACGTACGACTCCCGCGGCACCGTCAGGAACTGCACATGTTCCGTGGGGATGTCACGAAGTCCGCGGACCAACTGGTACAAGCCACGCAGACTTGCCAGTTCCGGATCCGTGGTGAGCGAGGAGGTCGCCGCGTCCAGCACCGGATACAGCTTCACCGGATTCAGCAGGACGTCGTTGCCGCGCACCTTGTTCACCAGCGCGCCGAGGAAGACCTGCTGCCGCTGCATCCGGTCGGTGTCGCTGCCGTCCCCGAGCGACTTGCGGGCGCGCACGTACCCGAGCGCCTGCTCCCCGTCGAGCGTCACCCGGCCCGCGGGAAGCCTCAGCTTGGCCGCCTTGTCGTCGATCGGTTCCCTCAGGCACACCTGCACGCCATCGACGGCGTCCACCATCTCCTTGAACCCGCTGAAGTCGACGACCACGTGATGGTCGACGCGGACGTCCGTCAGCTTCTCGACCGTACGGATCGTGCACGCCGAACCGCCCACCTCGAAGGCCTGGTTGAACATCGCGAACACCGGCTCGCTGCGGCTTCCGTCCGCTCGCAGACAGCCGGGGATGTCCACCATCAGGTCCCGGGGCAGCGAGACGGCGGTGGCACTGTGCCGGTTCGCGGCCAGGTGCAGCAGGATCGCCGTGTCCGAGCGCTCGGTGCCCGGATCCCGCCCGTACCGGTGGTTGCCGTCCCCGGCCCGGGTGTCCGATCCGACCAGCAGGATGTTCTGCGCGCCGCGCACCAGCGCCGTGGGCCGTTCCCGTTCGTAGCGGGCCAGTTCCCGGGCGGCCGCCTCGTCGGCGGTGATGTTCCCGCTGAGCTTGGCGTAGAGAGCCCACCCGCCTCCGCCGGCCGCCACGAGCAGCGCGGCCGCCCCCAGCGCGGCCCGCTCGCTCCACCGCCTCCGTCGCCTTCGCACAAGTCCCGCCCCGGTGGCGGAGGCCCCGAGACCGGGACCGAGGGGCTGTCCGGGGGTGACGGTCACCTGCGGCCCCCCTCACGGCGTACGAGACATCACGTCCTGTTCCTACGACCATGGGGGGCGGGGGAGTCCGGAGGCGCCCTGTACTGCTCCGGGCGGGGGACGGCGGTACCGCCACCGCCCCCTTCTCGCCGGCGCACCTCTTTTTCGGTGGTGCCCCGAGTTCTCAGCGACGCACCGACGTGACCTTCTCGCTCTCCACGCGCCTGGCGAGGCCCTCCTCGTCCAGCAGCCCGAGATTCCGGCACAGCACCACGGACCCGCCGACCGCCAACGGCGCGTACAGCCCGGCGCTGAGCCCGTCCCAGGTGTCGTACGGCAACCCCGACAGCAGCCGGGACCCGGGCCCCGTCAGCCCCAGCGCGCCCTCCTCCGCCGCGGCCCGCTCGACCACCTCGGCCCCGCTGAACTCCGCCCCGGCGACGATCAGCGCCGGCTCCTCCGGGTCCACCGGGGCGAACGGCGCGAACCGGTCACCCTGGCTCGGCACCTCCACCGCATAGTCGACGAACCCCTCCGGAGGACCTCCGGGGAACCGTCCGCCCAGCGGCCGCAGCGCCAGCGCGACCCGCTCCCCGCGGCACGCCCGCGCCGCCTCCAGCGAGTCCGGCCCGCTGACCACGACGTCGGCGGCCGCCGCATCCCCGCCGACGTCCGCCACCGCGCCCACCGACGAGCACGCCAGCAGCCACACCGCCGTCTGCCAGTGCGCGGGCAGCAGCAGCGCCACCCGGTCGCCGGGAGCGGCGGCCAGATCGCCCTGAAGAAGATTGGCGGTCTTGGCCACCCAATTGGCGAAGGTGGCCACGGACAGTTCGACGCGTTCGCCCGTGGCGTCGTCGTAGAAGGTCACCAGGGGACGGCCGGGGTCCGCGGCGAGCGCGGAACGCAGCAGGTCGGCAGGGGTGCGATCGGTGGCATTCACCCGCGCAAGGGTACGCCGGGGCGCGTGCGCGCACCGAGCGACCGGGCCACCGGTTCGGACGAACGGTTCCCGACAGTCCGTCAGTTCCCCTGTGGACTGATATGAACAAGTATGTCCAGGAGTCCACGCCCTGGGGTTCAACAGCAACAGCACGGGCATCGCCGTGCTCGGCGGTTACGGCTCGACCGAGCCGTCCGGCGCCGCCGTCAAGGCCATCGCCCGGCTCGCCGCGTGAAAACTCGGACTCTATGGCGCCGATCCGCGCGGGAAGACATATCTGACGTCAGGAGGTGGCAATCTCTACCCAAAGGGGAAGAACGTACGACTGAACGTGATCTCCCGCCATCGGGACGGATACGCCACCGACTGCCCGGGCAAGCGGCTCTACGCGAAGCTCGGTTCGGCCCGTTCCAGTGCGGCCCGGTACCAGGGGCGCCGAGGCCGGGAGAGCGCGTTCGCCGCCGTCGGGAAGGACGGGTGCGGGCGGGTCGCGGGCGATCGGGGGAATCCGCGCGCCGATCTCGCCGGACACCCGCGCGGCCATCGAGGGCACCGTCGCACGGTCTGCATACACTGGCCGGCCGACACGATCAGTTCGGCCGGTCCCGGCAGGAAGCAGAGACGACAGGTGACAGAAGCGATCCTCCTGGTCGGCGGCAAAGGCACCCGGCTGCGGCCGCTCACGGTGCACACCCCCAAGCCCATGGTCCGGGCGGCCGGAGTGCCGTTCCTCACGCACCAGCTGGCGCGCGCGAAAGCCGCGGGCGTGGAACACATCGTCCTCGCGACGAGCTATCTGGCGGAGGTCTTCGAGCCGTACTTCGGCGACGGCGCCGCCCTCGGCCTGCACATCGAGTACGTCACCGAGGAGGAGCCCCTCGGCACGGGCGGCGCGATCCGCAACGTGGCCTCGCGACTGCACTCCGGCCCCGACGACCCGGTACTGATCTTCAACGGCGACATCCTGACGGGCCTGGACATCAGGGCACTGGTCGACACCCACGAGTCGACGGGCGCGGACGTCTCCCTGCACCTGACGAAGGTCACCGACCCGCGGGCGTACGGCCTCGTCCCCACCGACGGGACGGGCCGCGTCCTGGCCTTCCTGGAGAAGCCACAGACGCCCGAGGAGATCGTCACCGACCAGATCAACGCGGGGGCGTACGTCTTCCGCCGCTCGGTCATCGACGCGATCCCGGCGGGCCGCCCGGTGTCCGTGGAACGCGAGACGTTCCCCGAACTCCTCTCCGCCGGAGCCCACCTCCAGGGCATGGTCGACTCCACCTACTGGCTGGACCTCGGCACCCCCGCGGCCTTCGTACGCGGCTCCGCCGACCTGGTCCTGGGCAGGGCCCCGTCCCCGGCGGTCCCCGGCCGCTGCGGCGACCGCCTGGTCCTGCCCACGGCCAGGGTCGCCCCGGACGCGAAGCTGACGGGCGGCACCGTGGTGGGCGAGGGCGCCTTCGTCGCCGAGGGCGCCCGCGTCTTCGGCTCCACGATCCTCCCCGGCGCCGTCATCGAACCCGGCGCCGTCATCACCGACTCCCTCATCGGCACCCGGGCCCGCGTCGGCGAACGCTCCGTCCTCACCGGCACGGTCATCGGCGACGGCGCGGTCATCGGCGCGGACAACGAACTGCGCGAGGGAGCGCGGGTGTGGTGCGACGCGCGCATTCCGGCGGGGGCGGTGAGGTTCTCCTCCGACCAGTGAGGGGTGTGGTCGAGGGGGAGGCCTGTCCAGGCCCGGGAGCATTGCCGGGTGCGGGTGGGTCCGTGCTGGTCGCGCAGTTCCGCGCGCCCCTGTCCGGGGGCGCGGGAATTGCGCGACCAGCCGAAACGGACCGGAAAACCGGAGCACGGCCCGCGGTCCAGCGGCGGTGTCCAACTGCGGTGTTCCGGCTCAGGGCTCCTTACAACAACCCGATGTCCACCCGAGGCATCTTCGGCGCCCGCCGGGCCGGCGTACGCCCGCTCAGCAGGATCAGCCGCGCCGCCCGATGCCGCTGCCCCGCATACGGCTCCAGCAGGCGCAGCATCTCCGCGTCGTCGGCGTGACGATCCCCCGCCAGCGCCCACCCCACGATCCCGGGCAGATGGAGATCCCCGACGGTCACCGCGTCCGGCGCCCCATGACTGCGCTGCACGACCTCCGCCGACGTCCACGGTCCGATCCCCGGTACGACCTCCAGCCGCGCCTGCGCCTCGGCCGCCGGCATCCCCACCGCCTGCTCCAGCCGCGCGGCGACCCGCACGGCTCGCAGAATCGTCGAGGCCCGCTTGTCGTCGACGCCGGCCCGGTGCCACTCCCAGGACGGGATCAACGCCCAGGTCCGCGCCGCCGGCATGACCCACATCGGACGCTCGCTCGTCCCCGCGGGCCCCGGTGCCGGCTCGCCGAACCTCCGTACCAGCAACCGCCACGCCCGATACGCCTCGTCGGTCGTGACCTTCTGCTCCAGCACCGACGGGATCAGGGACTCCAGCACCAGCCCGGTCCGTGTCAGCCGCAGCCCCGGCCGCCGGTGCCGCGCCAGCGCCACCAGCCGGTGCCGGGGCACGAACGCGCCGGGGTCGTCGGCGGCCCCGAGCATCTTCGGCAGCTGCTCCAGCAGCCACTCGGCGCCGGGCCCCCATGCCTCGGCTCGCACCTCACCGCCATGGCCGTGGACCCGTAGCGTTCCGGGTCCTACAGGTGTCCGGCTGGCCCGCCACACGGAGCCGTCACGCGTCGTCCGGAACGTCGGATCGGCGGGCCCGCGCCGCAGCGGCCCGAGCACCAGCCCGAGATCCAGGGGCCCGTCCGGCACCCATGTGCGGTCCCGGGCAGGGCCCACCGCCTGCCGCGGCACCCCGGGGGCCGCCGCGGGCACAGCGGTCTCCCCACCGCGCACGGGCATGGGGGCACCTCCCACGCCTTTCGGGCTGCGGGGGAGCGTGGGCCGCGGAGCGAATCGTCCTGCCACGAAAGGATTCCCCAAGTTGTCGGAGTGGTCCTACGAGGGTAGGCGGCCGTACGGCACGGCCGCCGCTGTTCGTCCGAGACGCTCATCTGACCTCGATGAACGCCTCCGCATCCCGCTCCGGCCGTGCCCGCGGCTCCTCCGCCGGATGCCCGATCGCCACCGCGCCCATCGGATCCCAGCCGGCCGGCAGGTCCAGCACCTCGCGCACCACGTCCCGGCAGAACATCGTCGAGGACACCCAGGCCGACCCCAGCCGTTCCCCGGCCAGCGCGACCAGGAAGTTCTGCACGCCCGCGCCCGCCGCGACCACGAACATCTCCCGCTCGGCGGTGTCCCGCCGGGCATCGCCGTAGGTGTGGGAGCCGTCCATGACGAGGCACGGCACGGCCAGGTACGGCGCACCCCGCAGCACGTCCCCGCGCCGCACCCGCTTGGCGACGGACTCCTCGCTCCTGCCGTCCCTGCGCAGGTCGGCGATCCAGGCGTCCCGCATCGCGTCGAGCAGCCGTACCCGCGACTTCACCGACTCCAGCAGCACGAACCGCCAAGGGGTGGTGTGGTGCGGTGCCGGCGCGGTCAGGGCCGTGGCCACCGCGCGGCGCACCGCGCCGGGGTCCACGGGCTCGTCGGTGAAGGCCCGTACCGTGCGCCGCCCGCGCATCGCCTCGCGGATCGCCTCGGAGGTGCCGAGCCGGAACATGTCGTCCCGCGGGCTCCGCACCAGCGCGCGAGCCCCCTCGCCCGGGTCGTCCGTCGAGGTCACCGCGTGGGCCAGCCCCCGTAGTACGGCGACCGGCCGCCCCTCCGCCTTGCCCTTGACCAGGTCACCGGCGGCGGCCAGCTCGTCGGCCGTCGCGACGACGGTGGCGCTGAGCGGGTTGCCGTGCGCGTCCGCGCCCCCGCGCAGATCGTCCAGCACGCGCACCCCGGCGGCGCCGATCGCCACGTCCGTGAGCCCCGAGCGCCAGGGCCGCCCGAAGGTGTCGGTGACGACGACCCCGACGTTGACGTCGAGGGTGTCGCGCAGCCCGTCGCGGATCGCGCGCGCGGACGCGTCCGGGTCCTCGGGCAGCAACAGGACGGTGCCGGCGGGGGTGTTGGAGGCGTCGACCCCGGCGGCGGCCATGACCAGGCCCTGCCGGTTCTCGACGATGCGCAGCGCGCCGCGCCGGGCCACCACCCGGACCGTCTCGGCGTCGATCGCCGCCTCACGGTCGATCGCCTCGACGATCCGGCCCTCGGCCTTGGACACGATCTTGGAGGTGACGAGCAGCATGTCCCCGTCGGCCAGAGCCGGTTCGGCCGCGGCGATCAACTTGGCCAGATCGTCGCCCTGTTGCACCTCGGGAATCCCAGGCAGCGCCCAGACCCGGTACGTGGGACGCTCCTCGCCGCCGTGGCCGGGGGGTTCCTCGCTCACGCTCCCCGCACCTCCTCGGCCAGCGCCAGCGCCTCCCGGGCCATCTGCGCGGTCGCGTCCACGTCGGTCATCATCAGCGGTACGGCCCGGCAGCGGATGCCGTCGGCCTCGATCTGCCCGACCGCGCCCGCGTCGACCGTGTCGACCAGCCAGCCGTCCAGCAGCCCCGAGCCGTAGTGCGCGGCCACCGCGGCGGCCGTGGACTCCACGCCGACCGCGGCGAGAACCTTGTCGGCCATCCCGCGCACCGGCGCATCCCCGACGATGGGGGACAGGCCGACCACCGGGACACCCGCCTCCGCGATGGCCTCACGGATGCCGGGCACGGCGAGGATCGTGCCGATGGACACGACCGGGTTGGACGGCGGGAAGAGGATGACGTCCGCCTCGGCGATGGCCTCCAGCACTCCCGGCGCGGGCGTCGACTGCTCGGCGCCGACCGGCACGACCGCCTCGGCAGGCACCGAGGCGCGCAGCCGCACCCAGTACTCCTGGAAGTGGACGGCCTTGCGCTCGCCCTCCGTCTCGACCGCCACGTGGGTCTCGACGCGGTCGTCGGTCATCGGGATCAGCCGGACGCCGGGCTTCCAGCGGTCGCACAGCGCCTCGGTGACCGCGCTCAGCGGATAGCCGGCGGCCAGCATCTGCGTCCGCACGATGTGCGTGGCGAAGTCCCGGTCACCGAGCCCGAACCAGTCCGGGCCGACGCCGTAGGCCGCCAGCTCCTCCTTGAGGTGGAACGTCTCGTCGGCCCGTCCCCAGCCCTGCTCCTCGTTGATGCCGCCGCCCAGCGTGTACATCACCGTGTCGAGGTCCGGGCAGACCTTCAGCCCGAAGAGATGGATGTCGTCGCCGGTGTTGCCGATGACGGTGACGTCCGCGTCCGGCACGGCCCGCTTCAGACCGCGCAGGAACCGGGCACCACCGATGCCGCCTGCCAGAACCACAATGCGCATGGCCCAAGTCTTGCAGGCTGGTACGACAACGCGTCAGGTGGCCGGGGGTGGTTCAGGCGTTCGCCGCGTGCGGCTCGCTCCGGGCCGCGCAGTTCGGGGTGTGCATCGGCATCTCGGTCAGGCCCGGGTAGTACACGTGCAGGCTCACCGCGGGCTCGAACGCGTCGTTGACCACCTCGTGCACGTACCCCGGCGCGAACACCCGCTGGGCCCCTGCCCGCAGCGCGCGCGTGCCCCGCTCGGTGTGCTCGGTGAGCGTCCCCTCCAGGACGGTGAGGACACCGGAGGAGCGGCCGTGGTCGTGCAGTCCGCTGCCCTGTCCGGGCACCCAGGACAGCAGCCACACCTCGTACCCGGGGCCCGTGCGCAGCCGGTGGTACCAGCGGGTGGTGGCGTCGTACCGGACCAGGTGCGCCCACTGGGAGCGGTCGGCGGCGATGGCGCGGGCGAGGCCGACGTACTCGGCGACGGTGGTCGGGTGCTCGCGCGGGGGCTGGAGCAGGTGCTGGACTTCGAGGATGTCGCCGGCGATCTGGAGGTCGTTGTCGCTGTTCATCGGGGTGCGCTGGTTCCTCGGTGAAGAGTGGGGCTGGCTGGGTGTCGCGTGGCGCGTCCGCCCGGGTCACGGGCGTGCGGAGTGTCCTGGAGAAGGGTTCAGGAACGGGGAAACGCGGCCGGACCGAGATGGGTCCGGGGACAGCTGGAGCGCGATGGGCTCAACAGCTGGGACAGCAACAACAGCTACAGCGCGCGCGGGCGGCACCGAGGGACCCGGCGGTGCGGGTCGAGGTGGGTGCCGAGTTCGCGAGCATGCCCTCTAGGACATCGGTTCACACCCGCACTGTCAACCCGACGCCGGGCATGTGCGACATGTTTCACCTCATCCGGTACATCTCCAAGGTGAATGGTTTGTTCATCGGACCCCGAGGAACCATGGCGCACATCCGAGTGGTGAGCCTCGCGGAACGCGATCGAACGCGGGGGCGTCCTTCTTCGTACAGAGCCCTGTACGGGTCCGCTGCCCCTCCGGGCCGCTGCTGCGTGTCAAGGTTTATGGCGATTTGAACACTTTCCGCACGGCCTTGGTTCCGCAGAGTGAATAACGGACCCAATAGCAGATCTCGGCTTGACTCGCCCGGAGCAGCACACTTGTAATTTCACTCGTGTCGTTCAGCCGAAATCGGTAACGGCTACGCACGGGGACGCGAAAGACAGACGAGGGGCGCACATGACCGAGCTGGTGCAGCAACTGCTGGTCGACGACGCGGACGAGGAACTCGGCTGGCAGGAGCGCGCGCTGTGCGCGCAGACCGACCCCGAGTCCTTCTTCCCCGAGAAGGGCGGCTCGACCAGAGAGGCCAAGAAGGTCTGTCTCGCCTGCGAGGTCCGCTCCGAGTGCCTCGAGTACGCCCTCGCCAACGACGAGCGCTTCGGCATCTGGGGCGGCCTGTCCGAGCGTGAGCGCCGCCGCCTGAAGAAGGCGGCCGTCTGAAGGCGACGGTCTGCGCGCACGCCCGCACCGGAGTCGTCACCGCGCCGGAGTCGTCACCGCGCCGAATCGCCATCGAACCGAATCGCCATCGAACCGAATCGTCATCGAACCGAATCGTCATCGAACCGAATCGTCATCGAACCAAATCGTCACGAACGGCCCGTCGCGGGTGGGTTATCCACAGGCGGCGGGCCGTCGTCATGGTCAGCCGATAGTGTGGTCGCTCGTCCGAGACGCCCCGCTGCCCCCTCGGGGCACAGGCGTCCACCGCAGTCCATCGAACCGGGGCCCGTACCTCGATGTCCGTGCACAGCCATACGGCAGCTCAAGACCCGGCTGCTCTTCCTGAGTTCCCGCGCCACGTGGTGACGGCGGTCCTCGTCTCCCACGACGGTGCCCGCTGGCTGCCCGACGCGCTCGCCGGACTGCTCGGCCAGGAGCGCCCGGTGCAGTACGCGGTGGCGGCCGACACCGGCAGTGCGGACGACTCCGCGCAGCTGGTCACCGAGGCCCTCGGCGAGGGCAGCGTCCTGCACCTCGCCCGCCGTACCGGCTTCGGCCAGGCCGTCGAGGAGGCGAGCCGTACCGCGCCCGTCCTCACCCTGGACGACCTGCCGTACCTCAAGCGCCCCAGCGGCTGGGACCCCGTCACCCGCTCCTGGCGCGACGACGCGTACGACATGCCCGAGCTGCCGTACGGCGAGCCGGTCCAGTGGCTGTGGCTGCTGCACGACGACTGCGCCCCCGAACCCGACGCCCTCGCCCAGCTGCTCCGGGTCGTCGAGAACGAACGCGAACTCGGCCGCGACGACGTCGCCGTCGTCGGCCCCAAGCTCCGCGGCTGGTACGACCGACGGCAGCTGCTCGAGGTCGGCGTCTCCATCGCCAACTCCGGCCGCCGCTGGACGGGCCTGGACCGCCGCGAACAGGATCAGGGACAGCACGACCACGTCCGCGACGTCCTGTCCGTCTCCACCGCCGGCATGCTCATCCGCCGCGACGTCTTCGAACAGCTCGGCGGCTTCGACCGCCGGCTGCCCCTGATGCGTGACGACGTCGACCTGTGCTGGCGCGCCCACACGGCCGGCCACCGTGTCCTCGTCGCCCCCGACGCGGTCGTACGGCACGCCGAGGCCGCCTCCCGCGAGCGCCGCACCGTCGACTGCGCGGGCCGCACCGCCGCCTCCCCGCACAAGGTCGACAAGGCGGGCGCGATCTACACCCTCCTCGTCAACACCCGTGGGGCCGTGCTGCCCTGGGTGCTGCTGCGGCTCGTCCTCGGCACCCTCCTGCGCACCCTCGCCTACCTCGTCGGCAAGGTCCCCGGCCAGGCCGTCGACGAGATCCGCGGTCTGCTGGGCACCCTGCTGCGGCCCGAGCGGATCCTCGCCGGCCGGCGCCGCCGCGGACGCTCGCAGATCGACAAGGACGAACTGCGCCAGCTCTTCCCGCCGCCCGGCGCGACCATCCGCGCCACCGTGGAACAGATCGCGGGCAACTTCTCCGACGGCACCGACAGCGACACCTCCTCGGCGGGCCGGCACGGCGGCGCCGTGGAGTCGGGACCCGGCGGCGACGACGCCGAGTTCCTGGAGATCGAGCAGTTCGCCCGGCTCAAGCGCATCGCCCGCAAGCCCGGCCCGGTGCTCTTCCTGGCCCTGCTGACGATCTCCCTCGTCGCCTGCCGCGCCCTGCTCGGCGGCGGCGCGCTCGCGGGCGGCGCCATGCTGCCCGCCCCGGCCGACGCCAGCGAGCTGTGGTCCCGCTACGTCTCCGCCTGGCACCCGGTCGGGGCCGGCGGTACCCCGTCCGCGCCGCCCTACCTCGCCGTCGTCGCGACCCTCGCCACGATCCTCTTCGGCTCCACCGGCCTCGCCGTCACCGTCCTGCTGGTCTGCTCGGTGCCGCTGGCCGGCCTGACCGCCTACTTCGCCTCCCGGCCCCTCGTCGGCTCCCGCCTGCTGCGCGCCTGGGCCGCGATCGCCTACGCCTTCCTGCCCGCCGCCACCGGCGCCCTGGCCGGCGGCCGCATCGGCACCGCCGTGCTGGCCGTGTTCCTGCCGCTCATCGCGCGCGCGGGCATCGCCGCGAGCGGCCTCGCGAGCCGTTCCGGCGCACGCGGCAGCTGGCGCGCCACCTGGGCGTACGCGCTGCTGCTGACCATCACCACCGCGTTCACGCCGATCGTCTGGCCCATCGCGCTGGTCCTCGGCATCGGCCTGCTCGCCGTGCGCCGCTCCGACCTCGTCGCGCACGGGCTGCGCCTCCTCGCCCAGCTCGGCACCCCGCTGCTGGTCCTCGCCCCCTGGTCGCTGACCCTGCTCCCGTTCGGCTTCTTCAAGGAAGCCGGCCTGGAGTACGGCTCCTCGTCCGCCTCGGCCACGGACCTGCTCGGAGCCAGCCCCGGCGGCCCCGGCACCGTGCACGGCCTGATGCTCGTCGGCATCGTCCTCGCCGCGCTGGCCGCACTCCTGCGCTCCGAGCGGCAGCTGGGCATCCGGACGGGCTGGGCCGTCGCCCTGGTGGGCCTTGTCTTCGCCGTCCTGTCCAACCACTCCACCTGGGCCGGACCGGCCACCCTGGTCTACGGCATCGCCCTGCTGTCCGCCGCCGCGCTGGGCGCCGAGGGGGCACGCGCGCGCGTGGCCGAGCAGAGCTTCGGCTGGCGCCAGCCCGTCGCCGCCCTGATCGCCTTCGCCTCGGCCGCCGGTCCGCTGCTGGTCGCCGCCGGCTGGATGATCGGCGGCGCCGACGGCCCGCTGGAGCGCCGCGACCCGGTCCAGGTCCCCGCGTTCGTCGCCGAGGACGCCATCACCCGCGACCAGGCCCGGACCCTGATCCTCGACAGCGACTCCACCGCGCACGTGCGCTACACCCTGGTGCGTGGCTCCGGCGCCCGTATGGGAGACGCCGAACTCGCGGCCGCCGACGGGGAGAACCCGAAGCTCGACAAGATCGTCGCCAACCTCGTCGCCGGTTCCGGCGCCGACCAGGCCGGCCAGCTCGGCGGCTTCGCCGTGCGCTACGTCCTCGTCCACAAGGGCGCGCCCCGCGAGGTCACCCGCGTCCTGGACGCCACGCCCGGCCTGAGCCGACTCAGCCAGCAGAACGGCAGCGCCCTGTGGCGCGTCGACGAGCAGGTCTCCCGCGCCACCATCGTGCCCGCGGGCGGCTCCGGCACCGCCCAGCCCGTCGCCGCCGGACCGGTGGAGATCCACACCACGGTCCCGTCCGGCTCGGGCAGCCGCGTGCTGCGCCTGGCCGACGCGGCCGCCGACGGCTGGACGGCCACCCTGGACGGCAGGCCGCTCGCCCGGACCACCCTCGACGGCTGGGCCCAGGGCTTCGAGCTGCCCGCCGACGGCGGCAGGCTGGACGTCACCTACGACGCCCCGGTCACCCACACCGCCTGGCTGTGGGCCCAGGGCCTGCTCTCGCTCGTCCTCGTCGTCCTCGCCCTGCCCGGCCGCCGCCGCGACATCGACGACGACCTCCCCGAGGAGCAGCCGCTGCCCGCCCAGGCCACCGCCGGCGAGGGCCGCCGCGCCCGCCGGCTGCGCGCCCAGGCCGAGGAACAGGCCGGCCTCGAAGAGGCAGGCCCCGAACGGCAGGCCCCCGGCAGCGTGCCGCCTCCGGAGGAGGCCCCGGCCGCCGCGGTCCCGCAGCAGCAGCCGTACGGCGACTGGGACCCCGCCTCCTACCCGGGCGCCGGTCACCTCGGCTACGGCGACGGCCAGTACCAGGACCAGTACCAGGCGGCCGGCTACGACCAGCAGGCGTACCAGCACGACCCCTACCAGTCCGGCACGTACGACCCCTATGCCTACGGCGGTACGGCCGAGCAGATGCCGTACGACCCTGCGTCCTACCCCCAGGGCTACGACCCGGCGCAGCAGCCCTACGGCAACGGCAGCGAGCGACCCGACGGGAGCCAGCAGTGAACCGCACGACCCTGTCCCTGATCGCCGGCGCGACCGCGCTGGCCGCCGTCACCGGGTTCGCCGCACTCGACACGCCCGCGGCGTCCGGCGCGAGCTCCGCCAAGGCGGCCGCCGAGCTGCCCGTGGAACGCACCGGCCTGCTGTGCCCGGCGCCGAGCACCTCCGACCTCGCCGACACGTCGTACACGTCGTTCACGCCCGCCACCCGGGGCACCGGCAGCGGAGGCAAGGCCGAACTCCGAGCGGCGACCGAGCAGTCGGCGGACGGCACGGACATCTCCGGCAAGGGCACGGGCTCCTCCGCGAAGGGCAAAGGCACCGCGAAGGGTGCGGACAAGCCGGTCCTGACCCCGAAGGACCCTGGTACACCCGCCACCGGCGACGCCTCCGGCGCCGACGCGCCCGCCCTCGTCGGCACCGCCGACGGAAAGTTCGCGCCCGGCTGGACCGTCCAGGAGACCACCGAGGTCGCCGCCGGCACCGGACGCGGCCTCCTGGGCATCACCTGCACGCCCGCCGACACCGAGTTCTGGTTCCCGGGCGCGAGCACGGCCGCCGACCGCACCGACTACGTGCACCTCACCAACCCCGACGACTCCGCCGCCGTCGCCGACATCGAGCTGTACGGCAAGGACGGCGTGATCAAGTCCTCGTCCCCCGACGGCTTCACGATCCCGCCCCACTCCAGTAAGCCGATCCTGCTCTCCACGCTCACCGACCAGCGGCAGTCCGACCTGACCGTGCACGTCAACGTGCGCGGCGGGCGGGTCGGCGCGGCCGTGCAGGCCCTGGACGACAAGGCGGGCGGCGACTGGCTGGCCGCTTCCGCCGATCCGGCCGGCAGCCTGGTCCTGCCCGGCATCCCGAAGGACGCGACCGACGTCCGCCTGATCGCCTTCGCACCCGGCGACGCCGACGCCGATCTCAAGGTCCGGCTGGCCTCTCCCAGCGGCCAGTTCACCCCGGCCGGCCACGAGACCCTCCACGTCAAGGGCGGCATGACCACCGCGATCGACCTCGGTGACGTCACGCGCGGCGAGGCCGGCTCCCTGATCCTCACCCCCACCGACCAGTCCGTCCCCCTGGTGGCCGCCCTCCGTGTGGTCCGGGGCAAGGGGGACAACCAGGAGACGGCCTACATCCCCGCGACCGCCCCCGTCGGGCGGCGCGCCACTTCGGCCGACAACAGCGCCAAGGGCTCCACCCTGTCCCTCACCGCCCCGACGGCCACCACCCAGGTGAAGATCACCGCCTCGGCGGGCAGCGAGGGCGGCAGTCCCGTGACGAAGACCTACACGATCAAGTCCGGCACCACGCAGGACATCCCCGCCCCCGTCCCCTCCGGCCTCAAGGGCACGTACGCCCTCACCCTGGAACCCCTCTCCGGCGGCCCCCTCTACGCATCCCGCACCCTCACCGCCACCGAGTCAGGAGTCCCGGCCTTCACCATCCAGACTCTGCCGACGGACCGGGGTCTGGTGGCGGTGCCAGAGGCGGACGAGGACTTGTCGGTGCTGCAGAAGTAGACAGAGGCGGACGAAAACCGGCAGGGCCAGACAGAAGCCGGCAGATTTAGGGGCCGACGGCGTCCGGCCTGTTCACGGTGGCTGCCCGCAGTTCGTCGGTGGCTGCGGGCAGTCGGCGTTCTCCGGGCGCGAAGGGCGCCTGGGGGCGCGGGCCCCGGGCCCCTCGGCCACGCACCGAGCGACGGCAACTCCCCGCCGGGCTCGGCCTATTCCTCCCCGTACCGGGGATCCACGGTCTCCGGAGTGAGCCCCAAAAGCTCCGCCACCTGCTCGACCACGACCTCGTGGACCAGTGCGGCCCGCTCGTCCCGCCCCTTGGTCCGGATCTCCACCGGCCGCCGGTACACCACCACTCGTGCCCGTCGTCCCTCCTGCGCGGGAACCACCCCGCCCAGCGGCACCGGCTCGTCGCTCCACGCCTCCGCGCCCTGCCCCTTCGGCCGGGGCACGTCGAGCACGAGGAAATCGATGTCGGCCAGCTGCGGCCACCGCCGCTCGAGACGCTCCACGGAGTCCTGCACCAGATCCGCGAACACCTCGGCCCTGCTCGCCGCCAACGGCACCTGCGGCGGCGCGATGGGCCCTCGCATGCCCCTTCCATGGCGATCACGGCGGCGAGGCCCGGGGGCGGCGGCACGGGGCGGTACACGGTTGTCCATCACCGAAGAAGCCTAGTCCCCGCAGGCTCTGCCCGCCCGGCCCCACGCGGCAGCCACGGGCCCATCGTGCGCCGGTCGCGTCCCCGCCCCCGGTTCGCCGGCCACCGACCCTCTGTCGCCGGATGACCGTTCCGGCCAAGGTCTGGCTCGTTTCCGTAACCTTCCAAGACCAGTGAACTCAAGGCAATTGACGGTGTTTGTGCTGACTCATGACCGGATGCAGGCTCGCCCGAGATTCGGAATGAACGTGTCCTCGCAGGTCAGAGAGGTATGTTCGGAACCCTATGTGGGGCGTCTCACAGTACGACACGGTGGAGTGACCTGGTGGAGAGTCGTCGCGGCCCGCTCAAGAGTGCGGTACCGTCCAACGTCGTGAGCCTTGTACGTCGCTGTTCGCGCACCGCCTGCGGCCGACCCGCCGTCGCGACGCTGACGTACGTCTACGCCGACTCGACCGCGGTCCTCGGTCCGCTCGCCACCTACGCCGAACCCCACTGCTACGACCTCTGCGCGGAGCACTCCGAGCGCCTCACCGCCCCGCGCGGCTGGGAGGTCGTCCGCCTCCTCGACGGCTCCGCTCCCGCGCGGCCCAGCGGTGACGACCTGGAAGCGCTCGCCAACGCGGTGCGCGAGGCGGCCCGTCCGCAGGAGCGTGCGGCCGAGGCGGGCGGCGGAGCACGTACCGCGGACCCCATGGAGGTCGCCCGCCGCGGCCATCTCCGGGTCCTGCGCTCCCCGGACAACTGACCCGGCCGACCCCACCCCATCGGGCGACCCACTTCACCCCACCGGGCGACAAGTGAGCGCGTGCCCCACGTCACCTGCATGACGGCGGGAGGCGAACCTGTGCGTCCTCCCGGTGTCCGCACACCCGGCCCTTACCCCCGACGGGTAGTTTGTGGGCACCCATAGGACTTTCAGGAGGGTTGGCCGTGGCTGCTGATCTGTCGCAGATCGTGAAGGCGTACGACGTGCGCGGAGTGGTCCCGGACCAGTGGGACGAGTCACTGGCCGAGCTCTTCGGTGCCGCCTTCGCCGAGGTGACGGGTGCGGCGGCGATCGTCGTCGGCCACGACATGCGCCCCTCGTCCCCGGGGCTGTCCCGTGCCTTCGCGCGCGGCGCGGCTAATCGCGGCGTGGACGTCACCGGGATCGGCCTGTGCTCGACGGACCAGCTGTACTACGCCTCGGGCGCCCTGAACCTCCCCGGCGCGATGTTCACCGCCTCCCACAACCCGGCGCAGTACAACGGCATCAAGATGTGCCGCGCGGGCGCCGCCCCCGTCGGCCAGGACACGGGCCTCGCGCAGATCCGTGAACTGGTCGAGGGCTGGCTGGAGTCGGGCGCTCCGGAACCCGCCGCCGCGCCGGGAACCCTCAGCACGCGGGACACGTTGGACGACTACGCGGCGCACCTGCGCTCCCTCGTCGACCTGACCGCCATCCGCCCCCTGAAGGTCGTGGTCGACGCCGGCAACGGCATGGGCGGCCACACGGTCCCCTCGGTCTTCGCCGGCCTGCCCCTGACCCTCGTCCCCATGTACTTCGAGCTGGACGGCACCTTCCCGAACCACGAGGCCAACCCGCTCGACCCGGCCAACCTCGTGGACCTGCAGAAGCGGGTCCCCGCGGAGAGCGCCGACCTCGGCATCGCCTTCGACGGCGACGCCGACCGCTGCTTCGTCGTGGACGAGAACGGCGACCCGGTCTCCCCGTCGGCCGTCACCGCCCTGGTCGCCGCGCGCGAACTGGCCCGACACGGCGGCGCGGGCACGGTGATCCACAACCTGATCACGTCCCGCACGGTGCCCGAGGTGGTGAAGGAGAACGGCGGCACCCCGGTCCGCACCCGCGTCGGCCACTCCTTCATCAAGGCCGAGATGGCCCGCTCCGGCGCGATCTTCGGCGGCGAGCACTCCGCCCACTACTACTTCAAGGACTTCTGGAACGCCGACACGGGCATGCTGGCCGCCCTGCACGTCCTCGCGGCCCTCGGCGGCCAGGAGGGCCCCCTGTCCGCCCTCACCGCCCAGTACGACCGCTACGCCGGCTCCGGCGAGATCAATTCCACCGTCGCCGACCAGGCCGCCCGCCTCGCCGCGGTCCGCGCCGCCTACGAGGGCCGCCCCGGCATCACCCTCGACGACCTCGACGGCCTCACCGTCTCCGCCGCCGACTGGTGGTTCAACGTCCGCCCCTCCAACACGGAGCCCCTCCTCCGCCTCAACGCGGAGGCGAAGGACGAGCCCACGATGACCAAGATTCGCGACGAGGCGCTGGCCATCATCCGGGCCTGACGCACCGAGCGCGACCGGAAGGGGCGGCGAGAGCGGGGGCCAGGGGGCGCAGAGCCCCCTCTGGCGGCCCGCGACCGGCCGAACCCTCCGGCACGGCCCGGCCAGCGGTACGCTGACCAGCACATCCGTAAACGTCGTATCCGCGCCCGAAGGGACACCCCATGCCGCTCGAAGCCGGCCTCCTGGAGATCCTCGCCTGCCCGGCCTGCCACGCCCCCCTCAAGGAGCAGGACACCGAGCTGATCTGCACCGGTCAGGACTGCGGCCTCGCCTACCCCGTCCGCGACGGCATCCCGGTTCTGCTCGTCGACGAGGCCCGCCGCCCCGCCTGAGCGCACCCGCGCCGGACCACCCGGCGCGGGACCCGACAGGCGTAGGACCAGCAGGCACAGGACCACCAGGCGTAACGCGCCGGCGCACCCTCGTCCGGCGTCCCCCCGCCCGCCGTAGCACCGCCCCCGAAGAAGCCGGCCACAGCGCCGCCTCCGAAGGGGGACGCCGCGACGGCGAGGCGCACCCGCGCTCGACCCCATCGGGACCCGGCCGACGAGGCCCCGGCGATCGGAGGCTGCCGCCCATGCTCGACGAATCGCTCCTCGACACCCCGGAGGGCCTCGCCGAGGCCGACCGCCGAGGCCTCCTGCGCGGCGCCGCCGAAGCCGGCGCCCGCGTCCGCACGGCCGCCCGGCACGCCACCGAGGCCGGCGTCGGCGACCTGAAGCCCGACGGCCGTCCCCGCGCCGTCCTCATCGCCGGCCCCGGAGCCGCCGCCATCCACACCGCCGACCTGCTCGGCACCCTGGCCGGCCCCGGCAGCCCCGTCATCCGGCTGGCGCCCACCGGCGTCGCCCCGGCCGCCGGCGCCCTGCGCTGGGAACTTCCGGGCTGGGCCGGTTCCGTGGACCTGCTGTTGATCGCCACCCCGGACGGCACCGAACCCAGCCTCGGCATCCTCGCCGAGCAGGCCTACCGCCGCGGCTGCACCGTCGCCGCCGTGGCCCCGGCCGGCACCCCCCTCACCGAGGCGGTGACCGGCGCCCACGGCCTTTTCGTACCGATGGCGACGACACCGTACGACCAGGAAGAACCCGTCGCCGCGTCCTCCCCGGGCGTCTTCTGGGCCCTGTTCACCCCGCTGGTCGCCCTGCTCGACCGCATCGGTCTGCTCACCGCCGGAGCGGACGCCCTGGAGAAGGTCGCCGACCGTCTGGACCACGTCGCCGAGCGCTGCGGTCCCGCCATCGCGACCTACAGCAACCCGGCCAAGACCCTCGCCGCCGAACTCGCCGACGCGCTCCCCGTCGTCTGGACGGAAGGCACTTCGGCGGGCCCCGCAGGCCGCCGCTTCGCCGACGCCCTCGCCGAACTCGCCGGCCGTCCCACCCTGGTCGCCGAACTCCCCGAGGCGCTCGCCGCGCACAGCGCCCTGCTGGCCGGCCCCCTCGCGGCCAGCGCCGACCCCGACGACTTCTTCCGCGACCGCGTGGAGGAGACGCCCGCGCTGCACGCGCGCGTGGTGCTGCTGCGCGACCGCCCGATCGGCGGCCTCACCGCCGCTCCCGCCGCCCGCGACCTGGCCCTCAGCCACGACACACCGATCAGCGAACTCGAACCGGAGGAGGGCGGCGAACTGGAGACCCTCGCGGAACTGATCGCCGTCACAGATTTCGCCGCCGTTTACCTCGCGCTCGCTTCGAGGGCCTGATCTGGACCCTGACGCCCCGGCATTCCGCCGGGGTGCTCCCTGGCAGCCGTACACCTGGCGAACCGGCGTCGTACGCAGAGAGAACGGGCAGAGAGAAGCAGATGGACCGCCTCGACAACACCGTCCGCCCCTACGCGTGGGGTTCCCCCACCGCCATCCCGCACCTCCTGGGCGTTGAGCCGACCGGCGAGCCGCAGGCGGAGATGTGGATGGGCGCGCACCCGGGCGCACCCTCGCGCACCGCGCGCGGGACGCTCGTCGAGGTCATCGACGCCGACCCCAAGCGTGAACTGGGCGAGCGGACGGTGGCGAAGTTCGGTCCGCGACTGCCGTTCCTGCTCAAGGTCCTCGCCGCCGGCGCCCCGCTCTCCCTCCAGGTGCACCCCAACCTGGAGCAGGCCAAGGAGGGCTACGAGGACGAGGAGCGGCGCGGCATCCCCGTCGACGCCCCGCACCGTAACTACAAGGACGCCAACCACAAGCCCGAACTGGTCTGCGCGCTCACCGAGTTCGACGGACTGTGCGGCTTCCGCGACCCGCTCCAGGCCGCCGGCCTGCTGGACGGCCTCGGCGTCGACTCCCTCAAGCCGTACGTCGACCTCCTGCACGCCCACCCCGAGGACGCGGCCCTGCGCGAGGTCCTCACCGCGATCCTCACCGCCGACCGGGAGGAGATGGCCCACACGGTCGCCGAGGCCACCGCCGCCTGCACCCGCCTGGGCGGCGACTACGCCCCGTACGCCGACCTGGCCCACCACTACCCGGGCGACCCCGGCGTCATCGCGGCCATGCTGCTCAACCACGTCCGTCTGCAGCCCGGCGAGGCCCTGTTCCTCGGCGCCGGCATCCCGCACGCCTACCTGAACGGCCTCGGCGTTGAGATCATGGCCAACTCCGACAACGTGCTGCGCTGCGGCCTGACTCCCAAGCACGTCGACGTCCCCGAACTCCTGCGCATCGTCCGCTTCGAGGCCGGCGACCCGGGCGTGCTGCGCCCCGAGGCCGCCCCGGACGGCGAGGAGGTCTACGAGACCCCGATCGACGAGTTCCGGCTCTCCCGGTACGTCCTCTCCGAGGGCGGCGCCGCCCACGACCTCACCCTGGGCACTCCGCAGATCCTGCTCTGCACGGCCGGGGCCGTCCGCGCCGGCGAGGAGGAACTCCTCCCCGGCCGGTCGGTGTTCGTCCCGGCGGGGGAGCGGGCCGAGGTGTCCGGCGCGGGCACGGTCTTCCGCGCCACCGTGATCGCGTGACCGGCGCTGCGCTCAACCGCGTTGTGAACATATGACCGGGACTGTGGATACCTGACGCGCCGCAGTGCCGGCGGGCTGCAAGAATGGCCCACCGGCAAAGTCCGGGCAAAGCCGGGCTCACGCCTGGACGGCGTAGACGTACGACGGTGAAGGGACAACGCGGACACATGAGCGCGTCAGGCGGTACCAAGGCGATCGTGGCGGCACTCGGCGCCAACCTCGCGATCGCGGCATCGAAGTTCGTGGCGTTCGCGTTCAGCGGCTCCTCCTCGATGCTCGCCGAGGGCGTGCACTCGCTCGCCGACTCCGGAAACCAGTTCCTGCTGCTGATCGGCGGCAAGAAGGCCCAGCGCGAGGCGACTCCGCAACACCCCTTCGGCTACGGCCGCGAGCGGTACATCTACGCCTTCCTCGTCTCCATCGTCCTCTTCTCCATCGGTGGCATGTTCGCCATCTACGAGGGCTACGAGAAGATCCGCCACCCGCACGAGGTGGAGAACTGGTACTGGCCGGTGGGCGTCCTCATCTTCGCGATCATCGCCGAGGGCTTCTCCTTCCGCACCGCGATAAAGGAGTCCAACGAACTGCGCGGCGCCCTGTCCTGGGCGCAGTTCATCCGCCGTGCCAAGGCGCCCGAGCTGCCGGTCGTCCTCCTGGAGGACTTCGGCGCGCTCATCGGTCTCGTCCTCGCCCTCGGCGGCGTCGGCATCGCCCTGCTCACCGGCGACGGCACCTGGGACGGCATCGGCACCGTCTGCATCGGTGTCCTGCTCGTCCTGATCGCCCTCGTCCTGGCCGCCGAGACCAAGTCCCTGCTGCTCGGCGAGGCCGCCGGCCTGGAGGACGTCAAGAAGATCGAGGCCGCGATCGTCGACGGCGACACGGTCACCCGCGTCATCCACATGCGCACCCTGCACCTCGGACCCGAGGAGCTGCTCGTCGCCGCCAAGATCGCCGTCCAGCACGACGACACGGCCGCCGAGGTCGCCGAGGCCATCAACGCGGCCGAGGCCCGCATCCGCGCCGCCGTCCCGATCGCCCGCGCGATCTACCTGGAACCGGACATCTACAGCGAGGCCGAGGCCGCCAAGGGCCCGGACCCGGAGGCCACCCCGGGCGGCCCGACCCCGCACGCCACGGGGCACTGAGTCCCGTCACGACGTCCCGTCACGACGTTCCGTGACGACCATGGGGCCCGCCGGACATTCCGGCGGGCCCCATGCGCTGGTATCGCCCTCAGACGGGCTGCACCGGCCAGGGCGGGGGCGGCGGCACGAGCGCCCGAGCCCGGCGCCGCACCGCCCAGGCCCCGATCCCCAGACCGATGCCGACCAGCACCATGACGGCGCCGAAGACCAACCCCGCAACGATCAGCCCGGGAACCACCGGACCGTCCATCACCCGACCCCGGACGGCACCCACCGGGAGCGTCCCGCCCTGCTCGGAGAGGAAGGCACGCGAGTCACGGGCGGCCGCCCGATGGTCACCCAGCAGGAACAGCCGCCCCCGCGGAACCTTCACGTCGTACGTCTGGTGCGCCCCGTCGGCGTCGCCTTGGCTCACATACGGCTCATCGAGGGGCTTCCCGTTCACGGTGACCTGCTGCCGCGACCCCACGGTCGTGCAGCACGCCACGTGATCGCCGCCCACCCCGATGACACGCTCCAGGACGACGACCCCGGGCCCGTACCGCTCCGGCGCCGAGAACACGACCACGTCACCGCGTCGCACCTCGCTCCCGTCGACACGCTCCCAGAAGAACCGGTCACCCGGCTCGTACGTCGGCGTCATGCTCTCGCTCGAGACGACGGAGCCTCCGTAGGCATCCTTTCCGTAGGCGAAGGAGCCAACTCCCAGCACCGTCCCCAGCAGCCCCACCACGAGAGCGGCGACCCCCAATCCCCGTCCTGCGCCCACTGTTGCGTCCTCCCCGTACGGCGTCCGTGCTGCAGCACTGTGGCGCGGACAATAGCGGGACTCCACGAACCGCCCGCACGGCAGGGGGAGCCCCGGGCACCGCTCGCGTCCGCCCGAACGGCCCGATGTGATCGCAGGCGGGCTGGGGGTGACCGCGTCCCGCGGTGTAGCTTGGGACGGAGCCAGACGTCGCTGCTGATGGCGGTCGGGCGGTCCCGCAGCGGACCGACCGAGGGAGAGAGGGCCTCCGACGGACTGCGCTGCGCGTACGTGGGCATGCCTGTGTCCTCTTTCTCGGGCACCCCTGTGTCCGCAGCCGCGCAGACCAGCCGTACCCACCTCGACCCACTTCCGAGGAGCAGCTCGCAATGACGACTGTCGACAACCGACAGGACTTCAAGGTCGCCGACCTCTCCCTGGCCGAGTTCGGCCGCAAGGAGATCACTCTCGCCGAGCACGAGATGCCGGGCCTGATGGCGATCCGCAAGGAGTACGCCGAGGCCCAGCCCCTCGCCGGCGCCCGCGTCACCGGCTCCCTGCACATGACCGTGCAGACCGCCGTCCTCATCGAGACCCTGGTCGCCCTCGGCGCCCGGGTCCGCTGGGCCTCCTGCAACATCTTCTCCACCCAGGACCACGCGGCCGCCGCCATCGCCGTCGGCCCGAACGGCACGCCCGACAACCCGCAGGGCATCCCGGTCTTCGCCTGGAAGGGCGAGACCCTGGAGGAGTACTGGTGGTGCACCGAGCAGGCGCTGACCTGGCCGGACACCCCCACCGGCGGCCCCAACATGATCCTGGACGACGGCGGTGACGCCACCCTCCTCGTCCACAAGGGCGTCGAGTACGAGAAGGACGGCAAGGTCCCCGGCCTGGAGACCGCCGAGTCCGACGAGCACCGCGTCATCCTCGAACTCCTGCACCGCACCATCACGGACGGCTCGCAGAAGTGGACCCAGCTCTCCTCCGAGATCCGCGGTGTCACCGAGGAGACCACCACCGGCGTCCACCGCCTGTACGAGATGCAGCGCGACGGCGTCCTCCTCTTCCCGGCGATCAACGTCAACGACGCCGTCACCAAGTCGAAGTTCGACAACAAGTACGGCTGCCGCCACTCCCTGATCGACGGCATCAACCGCGCCACCGACGTCCTGATCGGCGGCAAGACCGTCGTCGTCTGCGGCTACGGCGACGTGGGCAAGGGCTGCGCGGAGTCCCTGCGCGGCCAGGGCGCCCGAGTGATCGTCACCGAGATCGACCCGATCTGCGCCCTCCAGGCCGCGATGGACGGCTACCAGGTCACGACCCTCGACGAGGTCGTCGACAAGGCCGACATCTTCATCACCACGACCGGCAACAAGGACATCATCATGGCCGCGGACATGGCCAAGATGAAGCACCAGGCCATCGTCGGCAACATCGGCCACTTCGACAACGAGATCGACATGGCCGGCCTCGCCAAGGTCCCCGGCATCGTCAAGGACGAGGTCAAGCCGCAGGTCCACACCTGGACCTTCCCCGACGGCAAGGTGATCATCGTCCTGTCCGAGGGCCGCCTGCTGAACCTGGGCAACGCCACCGGTCACCCGTCATTCGTGATGTCCAACTCCTTCGCGGACCAGACCCTGGCCCAGATCGAGCTGTTCACCAAGCCCGACGAGTACCCGACCGACGTCTACACGCTGCCCAAGCACCTCGACGAGAAGGTCGCCCGCCTCCACCTGGACGCGCTCGGCGTGAAGCTCACCCAGCTGCGCCCCGAGCAGGCCTCGTACATCGGCGTCGAGGTCGACGGCCCGTACAAGCCGGACCACTACCGCTACTGAGTCCCTGACTCCGTAGCCCCGCCCGCCGGGGGAGCACGCCGGTCACCGACGCGCTCCCCGGCAGCAGGTCCACCGGTCCTCCGAGGCAGGCCCCCGCACCCCCGTGCCGGGGGCCTGCCCCTTTGACCGGACCGGCGAACCGGACCCGGACCGTCAGCCCGTAAGACTCCAGGACCTCTCATGCCCCGCGGCCGCTATTCGCTCCACGATCCGCACGATCACACCCCCCTCGCCGAAGAACATTTCCAGTGCGCACCCGGCCCCACCGGCTGGCGCTACGTCTCCCGCCTGACCACTCCCGAGGGCCAGGACCACGGCTCCGTCGACCTCGCCCTGGACGACCTCGGCCGCCCCATCCGCCTCGAACTCCACGCCGGAGGCTGGCAGGTCCGCGGCGCCGCCCTGGAAGGCGTCACCTGGGTCCGTACCGACCCCACCGGAGATCAGGCCACAGAAGGCAATGTGCGCGCCCACGCCTTCACCGGCACATCCCCCGCGTTCCTCGTCGCCACCACGCGTCTCCTACGCCTCACCCCCTCCACCGCCGCGACCCGCGTACGTCTCGTGGCCTTCACGGACCCGGTCCTCGCCCCCCGCACCGTGGACCAGTCCTGGGCTCTGCTGAACAGAGAAACACACGCCACTGACAACGGCCCTCTGACCGTGGACCAGTACCAGGTCACAGCCCTGGACACGGGCGAGCAGCACACCGTGCACATCGTCGGCGACGTCGTCCTGTCCGCTCCCGGCATCGAGCTGGAGGACCTTCAGTCACCCCCGTCGAGGTTCGACTGACGCGCGTCCCGGTCCGACCGGGCGGAGATTTCGACCGGGCGGAGACGCGGACGGGTCGCCACCCGCCCCCGACTCACGCCGGCGGCGCGAAACCGGTGGCCGGACGGTCGGGCGGTGTCTGCTCCGGCCGCGCCGGCACGGGATACGCGGGCGGTGCGGCTGGAGCCTGCGACTGCACCGAAGCCGAAGGCTGGACGTACTGGACCGGCGGGACGTACTGATCCGGCTGAACAGGCTGAGCGTTGCCCTGCGGCCAGGCGGCCTGCGACGGATAAGGAAGCTGAGGGGCGCCGACCGCGGGGGATCGCGGCGCCGGCGAACCCGAGCCCCGGAACGCCTGCCGTGCCTCACGAGCCTGCCGCTCCTGCACCACGGCCGACAGGAAAGCGGCCGGGTGGACGCCCTGCGGCACGGCGGTCCCCGTACGAACCGCGAGATCGGTCGCGAACTGCTGCGCCATACCCAGGGAAACCTGCGGATCGAGCTGATGCATACGCGTCAGGTACTGCCGGACGCCGAGCCACAGCCCGTCCGGAACCGCCGACAGATCCAGCTCGGCGAACCGTCCAGCGAGCCAGGGCGGCGGAGGCGGAGCGAAACCGGTCCGACCCACGGGTATCCGCTCACGCACGACCAGCGTGCCCGCGAACACGTCCCCGAGCCGCCGCCCCCGAGCCGACACGAACGAGGCGATGCAGGCCACCACCCCGAACGTCAGCAGAATCTCGACGACCCCGATCGCACCCCGCACCAGCGCGTGCCGGAACCGGATCGGACCGCCGTCGTCCCGTACGACCCGCAGCCCGAGCGCCAGCTTCCCCAGTGAACGCCCATGGCTGAGCGTCTCCACCGCGATCGGTCCGCCCACCGGCACCAGCAGAAACGTCGCGACCGACACAGCGAGCTGCGCGGCCGAGTCCAGGGACGCGGTAGCGGCCACCAGTGCCGCGGTGACCGCGATGTACACGAACACGATCACGATCAGGTCGAGCAACATGGCCAACGCCCTGCTCGGCAGCTTGGCGGGCTGCAGTTCGAGCGCCACCGCCTCGCCGGTCACCAACTCACTCACGTCCGCCGTCCTTCCCCTGATCTGCCCCGAGAACCGCAAGTCTGCCAAGCTGAGGGCGCATCGCGCCGCAGTACGACAAGCTGAGGGCATCACGAGCATCCACGACGAGCAGTCGACGACCAGCCGAGGAGCAGGCAGACACGATGGACCTGGACGTCTTCGTCTCCGCGCACCGAGCCGAATGGGACCGTCTCGACGCCCTGCTCCGCCGCCAGCGCCGGCTCAACGGCGCCGAAGCCGACGAACTCGTCGCTCTCTACCAGCGCACCGCCACCCATCTCTCCCTCATCCAGTCCAGCGCTCCCGACCCGCAACTGACGGGTTGGCTCAGCCAACTCGTGGCACGCGCGCGTAGCGCCGTCGCGGGAACCCGACGAGCCTCATGGCGCGACGTCACACGCTTCCTCACGCAGGGCTTCCCGGCCGCGGTGTACCGCGCGCGCCACTGGTGGGTGCCCACCGCGCTGATCTCCACGGTCGTCGCGATCCTGCTGGGCTGGTGGATCGGCACCCATCCGGAAGTACAGGCCTCGATCGCGGCCCCCAGCCAGCTCCGCGAGCTGACCCGCCCCGGCGGCGAGTACGAGACCTACTACTCGAGCCATCCCGCCACGTCCTTCGCCGCCCAGGTGTGGACGAACAACGCGAAGGCCGCCGCGATGTGCCTGGTCCTCGGAGTCTTCCTGGGCCTGCCCGTCCTTTGGATCCTCTTCGAGAACATGCTCATCCTGGGCGTCGGCATCGGCCTCATGTCCTCCGCCGGACGCCTCGACACCTTCCTCGGCCTGATACTCCCGCACGGTCTGCTCGAACTGACCGCGGTCTTCGTCGCCGCCGGTACGGGGCTCCGCCTCGGCTGGACCGTCATCGACCCCGGCCCGCGTAGCCGCCGCACCGCGCTCGCGGAAGAGGGCCGCGCCGCCGTGGCCATGGCGATCGGCCTCGCGCTGGTGCTGTTCGTCTCCGGCGCCCTCGAAGGCTTCGTCACCCCGTCCGGCCTGCCCACCTGGGCCCGCATCGCCATCGGAGTCGTGGCGGAGCTGGCCTTCCTGACGTACGTCTACGTCCTCGGCGGCCGGGCGGTACGTGCCGGCGAGACGGGCGACGTCGAGGCATCGGAGCGAAGCGCGACCGTGCCCACCGCCGCCTGATGTGCGAACCACGCCTGTGAGCTGCTAGTCTCCTCTTCGCCCCAGAAACCCGTTGACACGGGTGGATCGGGGAGGTAGATTCAATGAGTTGCCTAGAACTGGACAAGTTCGGGGCTGAACGTTAAAATCTATCTGCTTCACGAAGAAGTCGCGGAAGTGGCTCCGAGAAGCAACCTTCCGATTACTCAGAAATGAGCGGCCGGTCAGACCGGCCAAGAACTTCTGATAAAGTCGGAACCGCCGGAAAGGGAAACGCGAGAGCGAAAACCTGGAAAGCGCCGAGGAAATCGGATCGAGAAAAGATCTGATAGAGTCGGAAACGCAAGATCGAAGGGAAGCCCGGAGGAAAGCCCGAGAGGGTGAGTACAAAGGAAGCGACCGTTCCTTGAGAACTCAACAGCGTGCCAAAAATCAACGCCAGATATGTTGATACCCCGTCCGTCGGAACACTCCGATGGTCGAGGTTCCTTTGAAATAACACAGCGAGGACGCTGTGTGCGAGAGGATCATTCCTCCTCTCGCACCGCTCTCGTGGTGTTCATCCC
>NZ_JBSFXG010000012.1:0-1351 GCF_053595235.1 Streptomyces sp. NPDC002520
GGTTGCGGGCTGCCGGGTATTCTTCCAGCATATCTCCTCACCGGAGTCGTCGGGTTTCAAACCCCCCCGGGGCCCGTTATGTACTTTGCCCAAGCTCGCCACGACGAGCTTGGGCAAAGTACTTACCGGGACCGCCAACCCGGGCCAAGTGAGTCCGATATTCCGGCTGTTCACTCGTGGTCGCTGATCTCAACCCCCGTGCCGCGCGGCTGGGCGGCGACTTCCGAAACGGGAATCCGGGCAGTCAGAGCAGGTCGTCCTCGCCCTCCAGCGAACCCCAGGCGTCCTGGTGTTGCACGAGCAGGCGCGCAATCCTGCGGTCGGCCTGCTCCTCCTCCGCCTCCTCCTGGTCCTCGGCGTCTCCCAGTTGAGGAGCCTGTTCGGCCTCGGGAAGATCGTCGGGGTCCGGCTCAGCCCAGCTCGAGAACACCTGCGCCTGCACCGTCGTCGAGCTGGGGCCCGTTCCCGAGCGGTCGGGCTGCCAGGTGGCCATGCTCGGGGCCGGCGCGCCGGGCGTCTCCCGCTCGCCGGTCCAGGTCTCCTCCTCCTCGCCGGAATAGCGGGACGCTGGACCGCCTTCTTCCTCCTCCTCGTCCGTTGCTGCGGACGACCGCAGCAACGGGATGAGCGGATCCTCTACGACGTCCCAGGCGGCGAAGTCCTCCGTCTCCGCGGCGGCTTCCCCGGGCGTCAGCGCCACCTCGGCGTCGGGAATGCCGTCGAGTGCGAAGGCGTCCTCGGATGCCTGGCCGGCGCTTCCGGCAGGCGGCGCGGGCAGCTCAGGATCCGCGGCGAACGACGCCGGCACCGACGCCGGGAAGAACGCGGCGCCGTCCTCCTCGTCCTCGTCCCGTGACCGTCGACGTTCCGCCGCCTGTTCGGCGGCGGACCGGCTGATGAGTGCGGCCTGTGCCCACAGTGCGGCTTCGGCTGCCTCGCCCCAGCCACGGCTCGGCGGACTGCCCTCGGCACCGGCACCGACTCCGGGCGCGAACGGTGTGTCGGACGTGCCGAGCTCGGCCGGATCGTCAGCAGTGGTGTCGGTCCAGGCCGCATCCTCCCCGTCCGCCAGACGGGAGCTCGTGCTGCTCTCCTCTGCGGTGCGGGCCCGTTCACCGGGCGGCGCCGGCACGAACGGGGGGACGACGGGTGCCATCGGCACTGCCGATGAGCCCTCGCCGCTGTCGGGGAGAACCAGCCGGTCCGCACCCTCACCGAATGCCGCGCTCGGCTCGCCCAGGTCCTGGTCGAAGTCGCCGGACCACGCGTCGGTGGTGGCGTCGAGCAGCCCGGAAGCATCCGACGGCTCCCCGCCACCGCTCTGCCCACCCCCGACACCGCCACCCGCACC